>NZ_VCBQ01000143.1:0-8933 GCF_006386455.1 Paracoccus sp. FO-3
CGAGGCGGCGGGCGCGGGCGCGGTCGGGCGGCGACAGGCGCTCGGTCAGCGCCGCCGCCTCGTCCAGCGTCGCGCCCTCGTCCACCGCGGCCAGCAGGCGCAGCGCGCCCTTGCGTGCCCCGTCCCTGACCGTCTTGCCCTGTGACTTGTCCAAAGCCTGCCCCTTGCCTAGATTGATCCCGTCTAGCGTGAAGCAGGGGAAACCGCCATGACCGACCGCAAGGATCTGCCGCCCGCCGCGCAGCGCGCGCTGGCCGAGGCCGAGGAGCGCCGCCGCAAGGCGAAGCCGCTGGACCTGCCGGTCGAGCTGGGCGGGCGCGACGGGCCCGAGCCGGTGCGCTATGGCGATTACGAAAAGAAGGGCATCTGCGTCGATTTCTGAGGCGCCGTGCCCGGCTGCCCGGTCGCATGGGTATTTGGAGAACGGAGAAATCCGCCCTGCTGGCGAATCCGTGAACGGCGTTGAGCTGGCCGTTTACTTGCCATTGGGGTTCGGCGTCTAAACAATGCGCCAACCACCAAAACCGCAAGGAACGGCAGATGGCCTCTGGGCAGGGGATGATGAGATGGGCGGCGCTGGCGATCATGCTGGCGGGGCAGGCTTTCGCGCAGCAGGGTCCGGGTGGGGGCGGGGCGCAGGGCCCGACCGAGGTCGGCGTGGTGGCCACCGCCGAGGAGGACGTGCCCTATACCGTCACCCTGCCCGGCCGCGCCATCGCCTATCAGCAGACCGGCATCCGGCCGCAGGTTGGCGGGGAAGTGCTTGAAATCTCTTATGATCCCGGCAGGCCGGTCAAGGCCGGCGACGTGCTGTTCCGCCTGGACCCCGAGACGCTGGCCGCGGCGCTGGCCGCCGCCGAGGCCGCCGTGGCGGGGGCCGAGGCCAGCCTGACCCAGGCGCAGAATACCGTCACCCGCTATCGCCGGCTGGAGGGTTCGGGCGTTTCGGCCGTGGACCGCGCCAATGCCGAGGTGTCGTTGAAACAGGCCGAGGCAGACCTGAAATCGGCCGAGGCCGCGCGGGATGCGGCGCGGCTGGCCCTGCAGCGCACCGAGATCAAGAGCCCGCTGGACGGCGTGGCGGATGTGGCGGCGGTCTCGGTCGGCGACCTGGTGACGGCGAGCCAGTCCGAATCGCTGACCACCATCACCCAGCTCGACCCGATCTATGTCGACGTCTCGGAATCCAGCGCCCGCATGCTGCGCAACCGGGCGCGCATCAGCGCCGGCCAGCTGGTCGTCAACAGCGGGGTGACGACCCAGCTGATCCTGGAGACCGGCGAGGAATACCAGGGCGAGGGGCGGATCGTCAGCCCCGGCATCGCGGTTTCGCCCACCACCGGCACGGTGCCGATCCGGCTGCAATTCGACAATCCCGACCGGATGATCCTGCCCGGCCAGTTCCTGCGGGTGAAGCTGACGCTGGGCACCACCCGCGCGGTGCTGGTCCCGCAGCGCGCGACCAGCCGCGCCTCGGACGGCACGCTGACCGCCTTCGTCGCCCGCGACGGCAAGGCCCAGCAGGTCACGCTGAGCGAGCAGGGCAGCTATCGCAACAGCTGGATCGTCACCCAGGGCATCAATCCGGGCGAGCAGCTGATCGTGGACGGGCTGGAAAACCTGCGCGCCGGCGCCGAGATCGCCACCGTCCCCGTCACCATCGACGCCCAGGGCGTCGTGCGCGAGATGGACGAGCGCGGGGAAGGCTAGGGCATGGCACGTTTCTTCATTCACCGCCCGGTCTTTGCCTGGGTGCTGGCCATCGTGACCATGCTGATCGGCACCTGGTCGCTGATCAACCTGCCGGTCTCGCAATATCCCGACATCGCGCCGACCACGATCCGCATCACCGCCAACTATTCCGGGGCGACGGCGCGGGCGGTGCAGAACTCGGTCACGACGCCGATCGAGGACGCGCTGACCGGGCTCGACGGGCTGCTCTATACCATCTCCTCGGCCTCGACCGGGCGCAGCGTGATCGAGATGGTCTTCGACGACAGCGTGGACCCGGTCGATGCGCTGAACGAGGTGCAGTCCAAGGTCCGCTCGGTCGAAAGCCGGCTGCCGACGCCGGTGCAGAACGACGGCGTCTCGGTCACGCGCTCGTCCTCGTCGATCCTGATGGTCGGCTCGCTGGTCTCGACCACCGGGCAGCATTCCACCATCGAGCTGGGCAACCTGCTGGAGCAGGTGGTCGAGGGGCCGGTCAAGCGCACCGAGGGGGTGGGCGGGGTCAATGTCTTCGGCTCGGGCTATGCCATGCGGATCTGGATGGACCCGCTGCGGCTGGCGCAGTTCCAGCTGACGCCCACGGACCTGACTACCGCCGTCGCGCAGCAGAACAGCACCGTCTCGGTCGGCGCGCTGGGGGAGCAGCCGGTGGTGGCGGGCCAGCAGTTCACCGCCAACATCACCGCGCAGAGCCAGCTGACCTCGGTCGAGGATTTCCGCAACATCCTGCTGAAGACCGGCGAGGACGGCGCCACCGTGCGGCTGGGCGACGTGGCCGAGGTCGAGATCGGCCAGACCCGCTATGGGCGCGATTCGCGCTTCAACGGCATGAACGCCTCGGGCTTTGCGGTGAACCTGGCCACCGGCGCCAATGCGGTCGAGACGGCGAGCGGGGTGCGTGCCACGCTGGAGGGGCTGAAGAACGCCCTGCCCGAAGGGGTCGAGGTGCATATCGCCTATGACACCGCGCCCTTCGTCGAGCTGTCGATCGAGAAGGTCTATCACACGCTGATCGAGGCCATCGGGCTGGTGTTCCTGGTCATCCTGGTCTTCCTGCAGAACTGGCGGGCGACGCTGATCCCGATCATCGCCATCCCCGTCGTGCTGCTGGGCACCTTCGGCATGCTGGGGGCGCTGGGATATTCGGTGAACACGCTGACCATGTTCGCCATGGTGCTGGCCATCGGCCTTCTGGTCGACGACGCCATCGTCGTGGTCGAGAACGTCGAGCGGGTGATGGAGGAGGAGGGGCTGGGCCCCGTCGAGGCCACGGAAAAGAGCATGGGCCAGATCAGCGGCGCGCTGATCGGCATCGCGCTGGTGCTGTCGGCGGTGTTCCTGCCCATGGGGTTCATGCCCGGTTCGACCGGGGTGATCTATCGCCAGTTCTCGGTCACGATCATCACCGCCATGGTGCTGTCGCTGCTGGTGGCGCTGATCCTGACGCCGGCGATGTGCGCCAGCCTTCTGCGGCAAAGCCACGGCCCGGCGCGCTTTGCGCCCGCGCGCTGGTTCAACGCCGGCTTCGACCGGGTGACGCGCGGCTATTCCGCCAGCGTGCGCCGCACCCTGCGCCGGCCGATGCTGGTCATGCTGGTGCTGGGTGCGATCAGCTATGGCGCCATCGACCTGTTCGGCCGCCTGGACACGACCTTCATCCCCGGCGAGGACCAGGGCGTGCTGCAATCGCGCATCACCCTGACCCAGGGCTCGACCGCGCAGCAGACCGCCGCCGTGGTGCAGGAGATCGAGGAATACATGCGGACCGAGGAAAAGGACGCAGTGGAATCGGTCTTTGTCGCCATGGGCTTCGGCTTCGGCGGCACCTCGCAGAACCGGGCGATGATCTTCGTCAAGCTGCGCGACTTCGACCTGCGGCAGAAAGCCGAGCTGTCCGCCTCGGCGGTGGCGCGGCGCGCGAACGCGCATTTCTCGGGGCACCGGGCCGGGCGCATCTTCTTCATGCAGCCGCCGGCGATCCCGCGGCTGGGCAACTCGGCCGGCTTCACCATGTATCTGACCGACCAGGCGGGCGGCGGCATCGAGGCGCGGACCGAGGCGGCCGAGCTGCTTGAGCAGCGGGCGAACGAAGACCCGCGGCTGACCAATGTCGAAAGCTCGGGCACCGAGGACGAGGCGGCGTTGCGCATCGACATCGACCAGCAGAAGGCGGAAAGCCTGGGCGTCAGCCTGTCGGGCGTGAACGCCATGCTTTCGACCATCTTCGCCGGGACCGAGGTCAACGACTTTGCCCTGGGGGCGCAATTGCGCCCGGTCATCGTGCAGGGCGCGGCGGCGAACCGGATGCAGCCCGAGGACGTGGACAGCTGGTATGCCCGCAACGCGGGCGGCGAGATGGTGCCCTTCACCGCCTTCATGTCGACCCGCTGGGAGCCGGTCGAGCCCTCGCTGGCGCGGATCGACGGCATCGACGCCATCGAGATGGAGGGCGAGCCGGCGCCGGGCGCCAGTTCCGGCCAGGCCATGGCGACGATGGAGGAGCTGATCGCCGGCCTGCCCGGCAACTATGCCGCCGCATGGACGGGCCTGTCCTATCAGGAGCGGCAATCGGGCAACCAGGCGCCTTGGCTCTTCGCGCTGTCGGCGCTGGTGGTGTTCCTGTCGCTGGCGGCGCTTTACGAAAGCTGGTCGGTGCCGTTCTCGGTCATGCTGGCGGTGCCGGTGGGGGTTCTGGGCGCGGTGGTGGCGGCGCTGACCTTCGGCCAGGCCAACGACGTCTATTTCAAGGTCGGCATCCTGACCACCATCGGCCTGGCGGCCAAGAACGCCATCCTGATCGTCGAATTCGCCCGCGACCTGGAACAATCCGGCCGCGCCACCGTCGCGGCCGCCATCGAGGCCGCGCGGCTGCGGCTGCGGCCGATCCTGATGACCTCGCTGGCCTTCATCCTGGGCGTGCTGCCCCTGGCCATCGCCACCGGCGCGGGCGCGGCGGCGCAGAACTCGATCGGCATCGGGGTGATGGGCGGGATGATCGCGGCGACCTTCCTTGGCATCTTCATGGTGCCGGCGTTCTACGTTACCGTGCGCCGGCTGACCGACAGGAGAGCCCGGACATGAACGACCTTCCCCGACTGACCTCGCTGGCGCATGGCGGCGGCTGCGGCTGCAAGCTGGCGCCCTCGGTCCTGCGCGAATTGCTGGCCGATCAGCCCCTGGCGCAGGCGTTCCCGCAGCTGCTGGTCGGGACCGAGACCTCGGACGACGCCGCGGTCTGGCAGGTCGACGACGATACCTGCGTCATCGCCACCACCGATTTCTTCATGCCCATGGTGGACGATCCGCGCGCCTTTGGCCGCATCGCCGCGACCAACGCGATTTCCGACATCTATGCCATGGGCGGGCGGCCGATCATGGCCTTGGCCATCCTGGGCATGCCCATCGACAAGCTGGCGCCGTCGCAGATCCGCGAGATCCTGGAAGGCGGGCGCGAGATATGCCACCAGGCCGGGATTCCGGTGGCGGGCGGTCATTCCATCGACGCGCCCGAGCCGATTTATGGCCTGGCGGTGGTCGGGCTCTGCCATCCCTCCGAGCTGCGGCGCAATGCCGATGCGCGGCCGGGCGACGCGCTGATCCTGACCAAGGGGCTGGGCGTCGGCATCTATTCCGCCGCGATCAAGAAGGGCGCGCTGGACGAGGCCGGCGTGGCCGAGATGGTCGCCTCGGCCACCACGCTGAACCGCATCGGCGCCGACCTGGCCAAGCGCGGCGATGTCCATGCCATCACCGACGTGACCGGCTTCGGCATCCTCGGCCACGGGCTGGAGATCGCGCGGGGCGCCGGGCTGCGGCTGCGGCTGAGGCTGGCGGAATTGCCGCTGTTGTCGCGGGCGGCGGAACTGGCCGAGGCGGGTTTCGTCACCGGCGCCTCGACCCGGAACTGGGCTGCCTATGGCGCCGAGGTCGAATTGCCCGAGGGCCTTGCCCCCTGGCAGCGGGCGCTGCTGACCGATCCGCAGACCTCGGGCGGGCTCTTGGTCGCCTGCGCGCCTGGGGCCGCTGGCCAGGTGCTGGATTTCATCCGCGGCGCGGGCTTCCCGCTGGCGGCCGTGGTCGGGCATGCCGAGCAGGGGGTCGCCGGCATCTCGGTCGAATAGCGCCGGGATTCTTGGGTATTTGGACAACGAAGAAGCGGCGGGCGGCGGGGAACCCGGTGCCGTGGCCGGCGTTGGGGCGCAGGAGGATGCAGCCCATGTCGCAGATTTCCCTGTCCCGTATCGCCGTGCTGAGCGTGGCGCTGGCCTGCCTGGCCGCGCCGCTTTCGGCCCAGGACGCCCCTGCCGAGGCGCAAAAGCCGGCACAGACCGCCGCCGCCGGCGCCGGCGAATGCCCGCCCGCCGCGGCCCAGGCCGAGCCGGCGACGCCCGAGACCGCCTCGGCCGACGGCACCGCGCCCGAGAACTCGGGCTCGACCGGCTGGACGGGCGGCACCGGCGGGGCGATGATCGGCACCAATCCTTCGGGTGCGGATGCCGCCACCCGGACCTGGCAGCCGCCCACCGCCCGCGGCCTCGACCTTGCCGGCCGGCCCGAGCCGGTGCCGGCCTGCTGATACCGCGGGCGATTGACGCTGCCCCCCTTGCCGCGGAAGATGCGGGCAAAAAGGGGGACCGCGATGACCGACGACCGGAGTTCTGCCACCATCGAGGCGCATTCGCCCTATTCCGAATCGCTGGAGATGGAGGTCGTGGCCGCCACGCTCGACGAGGTCGTGCTGCGCATGCCGGTGACGCGGACCCTGACCAATCGCAACGGCGTGCTGCATGGCGGCGCGATCATGAGCTTGGCCGATCACGCCGCCGGCACCGCCACCCAGCTGCGCCTGGCCGAGGGCGCCGCCACCACCACGCTGGAAAGCAAGACGAATTTCCTGCGCCCGATTCGCCTGGGCGACGTGGCCGAGGCCCGGCCCCGGCCGCTGCACCTGGGCCGGACCACGATGATCTGGCAGACCGACATCCGGCGCGGCGACGGCAAGCTGGCCGCCGTGGTGATCCAGACCCAGCTGGTGCTGGAATGGAAGGAGCCCGGCTGAGCTATTCCGCCGCGCCGATGGTCAGCTCGACCTCGGCCAGCCCCTCGACCCTGCCGGCCAGCCGGTCGCCTTCCGCGACGGCGCCGACCCCGGCCGGGGTGCCGGTCATGATCAGGTCGCCCGGCGCGAGGTGATAGTATTGCGACAGGTCCGCGACCAGTTCCGGGATGGACCAGACCATGTCGCAGATCGGCGCATCTTGCCGCAGCGTGCCGTTCACCTCCAGCCGGATGCGCTGCGCCGCCGGGGCGAAGTCCCGCGCCGGGGTCAGGGCCGAGAATACGGCCGCGCCCTCGAAATTCTTGCCCAGATCCCAGGGATGGCGCTTGTCCTTGGCCCGGCCCTGCAAGTCCCGCCGCGTCATGTCGAGGCCGGTGCCATAGCCCCAGACCGCCGCCATCGCCTGCGCCGGCGCGATGCGGAAGGCGGGGGCGCCGATGGCCACGACCAGCTCGACTTCGTGATGCAGGTCGCGCGTGCCGGGCGGATAGGGCAGGGTCGCGCCACTTTGTCGCACCGCATGGGCGGATTTCAGGAAATAGAACGGCGCCTCGCGGTCCACCTCGGCCCCCATCTCGGCGGCATGGGCGGCATAGTTGCGCCCGACGCAGAAAATGCGGTTCACGGGGAATCGCACGTCCTGCCCCAGGACCGGCAGCGCGGCGGGCGGCGGCGGGGGAAACAGATATTCGCTCATGCCCGCGACCCTGCCACGGCGGCGGCGTCGCGGCAAGAACGCCGGCGCCGTTGCCCGCACCGGATTTTCGTGGCAAGAGAGCGTAAAGCCAACCGAATGCAGGGTTCGCATACATGACCGATTTCGCGCAGCGCCGCACCATGATGGTCGACACTCAGGTGCGTCCGAACGAAGTGACCAGCTATCCCGTGATCGAGGCGATGCTGAACGTCCCGCGCGAGCAGTTCGTTCCCGAATCGCGCCGAGACGTGGCCTATGTCGGCAACAATATCGACCTTGCCCCCGGCCGCGTGCTGCTGGAGCCGCGGACGCTGGGCAAGATGATGGATGTGCTGGACCTGCAGAACGGCGACCTGGTGCTGGATGTCGGCTGCGGCTACGGCTATTCCGCCGCCGTCATGGCCCGCATCGCCGAGGCCGTCGTCGCGCTCGAGGAGGACGCCGCCATGGCCGCCGAGGCGGAAAGCCGGCTTGCCGCGCAGGACGTGTTCAACGTCGCCGTGGTCCAGGGCGCGCTGGCCGAGGGCTGCGCCAGCCAGGCCCCCTATGACGCCATCCTGATCGAGGGCGCGGTCGAGCAGGTGCCCGAGGCGCTGGCCGATCAATTGCGCGAGGGCGGCCGCATCGTCGCCATGTTCCGCGAGGGCAACCTGGGCACCGTCCGCATCGGCCACAAGCTGGATGGGCGGTTGAACTGGCGCTTCGGCTTCCATGCCACCGCTCCGCTGCTGCCGGGCTTTGCGCGTCCGCGGGGTTTCGTCTTGTGATGCCGACAGGAAAGGCCATGGCATGTTTCGCAAAACGCTGAAAAACCTGCGGCGTCCGCTGATCGCAGCCCTGCTTGCGGGCGCGACGGCCGCCCCCGCCGGGGCCGAATCGCTGGCCGATGCCATGGTCGCGGCCTATCGCCACTCGGCGCTTCTGGAACAGAACCGCGCCGTGCTGCGCGCCGCCGATGAGGACGCGGCCACCGCCCTGGCCCAGCTGCGCCCGGTCGTGCAATGGATCGCCGAGCATAGTTTCCAGAAGATCAACGGCCTGGCCATCGGCCGCTCGACCGGCATCGGGCTGCAGGCCCAGATCACGCTTTACGATTGGGGCCGCAACGCCATCGCCATCGACGCCGCCAAGGAAACCGTGCTGGCCACCCGCGCCGCGCTGGTCGGCGTCGAACAGGACGTTCTGCTGGGCGCGGTCCAGGCCTATCTGGATGTGCGCAGCGCCACCGAACAGGTTGATCTGCAAGCCAATTCCGTGCGCGTGATCGGGCAGGAACAGCAGGCCGCCTCGGACCGTTTCGAAGTGGGCGAGATCACCCAGACCGACGTCTCGCAGGCCGATGCCGCCCTGGCCGCGGCGCGCGCCAGCCTTGCGGCCGCCCGCGGCAACCTGGAGGTCGCGCGCGAGGTCTATCGCGCCGCGACCGGCCGGGCGCCGGGCCAGCTT
>NZ_VCBQ01000144.1:0-8910 GCF_006386455.1 Paracoccus sp. FO-3
CCCGGCATCGCCGCCGCCCGGCGGGCGCGCGCCGGTCAGGGCGAAGGCGCCCAGGTTTCCCGCCTCGGCATCGCCCTGCCGCCAGCCCAGCCTTATGCGCTGGTGCGCGGGCTGGTTCGCCAGCGCCCGCGGCCCCGACCCCGGCGGCAGGGGCAGCGCCCGGCCGCGATTGCCGTCGCCGAACATCAGCCAGACCGCGCCGTCCTCTTCCGTCTCGGTGGTGAAATGGCGGTCGAAGCCGGCCGAGTTCATCAGCGTCGGCTGCCATTCCCATGGCTCGGCCCCGACATGCAGCCGGACCGAGGGGCGGCCGTCCCCGTCCGTCAGCACCTGCGGCTGCGGCGTCCTGAGCGCGCGGATCGTGACCGTCCCGGTCAGCAGGTCGGTCGCGGTGACGACGTCCTGCCGGCCGGCGCCCAGGCCCATTGCCGCGCCTTCCTCGTTCGCGGCGCTGGCGGGGTCGCCGTGGATCGCCTCGACCAGGTTCGCGGTGATCAGCAGCGGCGCGCCCTCGGGGTCCGACCAGGGCCGGAAGGGCAGGGGCAGCGGCTCGGCCAATTCCAGCCGCGTCAGCTCGCGCGGCAGCGTGTGGGCGGGGTCCGAGGGGTCGGCGGCCCAGCCCGGCTGGCTGATCTCGGCCAGGGCCGCGATCCGGGTGACATGGGCGGCGCGGCCCTGCACCAGCGCGATGCGCTGGCCCGGCAGCAGATGCGCCCCCCAGCCCCACAGCAGCAATTCGCGCGCGCCGGCGGGCAGGATCGCATCGGGTGCGCCGGGCCAGGCCGCCGGCCGCAGCAGGCCGCGGTCGGCATCGCGCTGCAGCCCGGCATTCCAGGCGGCGTCCAGCATGGCGGGGGCCCGGCTGGTGAAGGTGGCGGTGATCCGGCCCATGCCCTCTTCGCGCACGAAGCGGGTGCCCGCGGGCAGAAAGCCCGCCCGGCCGGGCGGCAGGTCCACGGCGACGACGGCAAGGGCCGAGCCGCCCTCGTCCAGCGCCAGGCCGAGCGCGGCGGCATGGCGGCTGAGCGAAAGCCGCTCGCGCGCGGTGTCGACGAACGCCTCCTGCGCGACGCGGTCCTGGTGCAGCGACAGCATCTCGGCATGATGGGCCAGCAGTTCGACCAGCATCGCCTCGGTCGAGGCGGGGTTGGTGCCGGCCCAGTTCGGATCGGTGGCGGCGGCCCAGTTCTGCATCACCGCAAGGAAGCCGGTGAAATCCTTGGTCGCAAGGTCGATGGCGGGCTGCACCCCCGGCGGCGGGGGCGGCGCGGCGGGTTCGCGGCAATCGCCCGCCGGGCAGGCGACGAAGAAATCGAAGCCGGCCTCGGCGAAGAACGGGTCGAGCGGGTCGTCGCCGCCCGAAAGCAGCCGCACCAGCGTCCGGCCGCGCGGCCCCTGCTGGACGAAGCGGACGGTGATGGTGCCGTCGCCATCCGCGACCGGCATCACCTCGGCCTCCAGCGGCAGGCCGCCGGGCGCGGTGACGGCGATGTCCTGGGGCGCAAGGCCCGCGGCCGGCTTGGCCAGCCGCACCGACAGGGCCACGGCAAAGCCCGGCGGTGGCGGTTCGGAAAAGCTCAGCGCCGCGATTCCCTGCCAGCCCGGCCCGATCTCGGCCTCGCCCCATTGCAGTCCGAAGGCGCCCGGCTCGCTCATAGCACCACCTCCAGCCGGTGGGGCGTGCGGTCGGCGCGCAGGGCGTAGTCGATCGAGACCAGAACCGTGCCCTCGTCGCCGCCATCCTCGACGGTCAGCTCCTCCAGCGTGACCTCGCCGGCGAAAACCGCGTCGAGGCTTTCGCGGATGCGGTATTCGATGGCCGACAGCGCCAGCGGAGAGATGTTCTGGAACACCTGCGCATCCAGCCCCGCGCCGAAGCGCGGGCGCATGACGCGCTCGGCCGGGCGGGTGAACAGCACCGCCATGATGCGGTCGCGGACATGGATATGCGCATCCTCGGTCTCGGCCAGCCCCTCGCGGCGCAGCCGGGTGCCGGCGCGCACCAGCGGCGGGCCAAGGGCGAAGGGATCGGCGATATGTCGGGCGGCCATCCTGTCTTTCCTTTCAGGTGACGGGCGCGGGGGGCATGGGCGGCGGAAAGGTCACGATCGCGGACAGGGCCTGGGCATGCAGCGCCGCCGCGATCCGGTCGGCGCGCGAGGATTGCGCGGCGCCGGTGTCGGACAGGGCCGCGGTGATCGCCGCCCCCGCGGCCGCGGTCGCGACGGGGGGCGCGGCCACGCCGGGGCCAAAGGACTGGCCGGCGACATAGGCCATGAAGGACAGCGCGATCCCCTGTCCCGCCGCCCCAGCCGAGCCGGCTTGCAGCACGGGCACCAGCTGCGCCTGCAACTGGCCCTTGCGCGCCGCCGCCGTCGCGCAGGGAATGCCCGCCGCCATCGCCATGCCGAACCAGTCGGCGACGGCCCCCGCCAGGGCCTGCGCCGAGGCCGCGGCGTCGTCCTTGAAATCGCCGTTCTCGTCGCGCGGCAACCATTGCGACTGAAGCGATTGCGAAAGGGCGGCGGGGACAAGCGGCATGGTCTATTCCGTCTTTGAAACCTGGCTGAGATGGCTGGAGCCCATCGGCTGGGCGGGCGGCCCCGAGGGGCCGACGCCGGTCGGATGGGTATGGCTGTTGAAAAGCTGCATGAAGGCGTCGCCGAGGATCAGCGATTCCGAGGCATTGGCCCCCAGCTTGATCGTGTCGGCGGTGATGGTGATCTCTCCCTGCCCCGAGATGCGCAGCTCGGCGCCCGAGGCCTCGGCGATGACGACGACCTCGCCGTCGTCGTCCAGGCTGACGACATGGCCCGCCCTGGTGCGCAGGATGACCAGGCCGGGGGCGGCGGGGCCGTCGGGCCCCTCGGGCGCCTCGGTGCCGGTGTCGGTTCCCAGGTCGTCCTGCCCGCCGCTGCTTTCCGGCGCGCCCCAGAAGGTGCCGGCCCAGATCGGGCGCATCGGGTCGCCGGCCTCGAACTCGATCCAGACGGTGTCGCCGACCTCGGGCAGGGCGAAGAAGCCGCGGTTGTGGCCGCCGCCCCAGGGCAGGCAGGGCAGCGCCCAGCCGGTTTCCTGGTCCTCGCCCAGGACTTCGGGGACGCGGGCGCGGATGCGGGCGATCTTCTTGGGGTCGTCGCGGTCGGTGACGATGCCGGCATATTTGCCGTAGAAGGCCGGCCGCCCGGCCTCGCCCACCAGCGCGGCCAGCGCGCGCAGCAGGTCCGAGGACAACCCGTCCGTCGCCAGCATCCGCCCGAAATCCGCCCTTGGTCCGTTGCCGCTCATGCCGGGGGCTCCTCTTCCGCCGATTGCCCGAAACCTTCGCCGCCGCGCCGTCCCAGGGCGTTCGACAGCGCCGAGAAGCGCTGGACCAGCATGCCCTCGGCCATCTCGGTCGTGACCTCGCGGATATACCAGGTGCCGCTGAGCCGGTCGCCGACGCCCTTGATCAGCGCGGTGCGATGCGCCCGCAGCAGGCCGCGATAGCGCGCGGGGTCGAGCTGGCCCCTTGCCTCGATCGCCAGGTGGTCCCGGACCCCGCGCCCCCGCGTATGGGCGCCCATCGCCGCGTCGCGGGGCAGCGCGCCGCGCAGGAAGCGGACCGAGCCGGTCGCCCCGGCGCGGGCCAGCCCTTCGGCGGCCTCGGCGGCGAAAAGCGCCTGCCCCAGCAGCTCGTCCTGCGCCTCGCCGTCGGCCCGGACCATGCGCTTGGCCACCGCGTCGATGCCGTGGGCCAGGCGCTTTTCCGGGCGCTCCAGGCTGGCGGCGAAGTCGATCCAGTCCAGGTTGGCATTCTCGCGCAGGATGGTCAGGTCGGCCTGCGGCTGGCCCCCCAGGTCGCGCGGATGGAAATGGCAGGTCGGCTGGCCCGAGGCGGGATCGGGTTCCAGATAGGTGACGAAGCCGTTGCGCGCCGCCAGATGGCGCAGGAACGACCAGTCGTCGGCGCGCTGGATCAACAGCATGTCGTCGGCGGCCAGCTTGGCGTCGGTGTCCTGCGCCTCGACCTGCAGCCCGTAGCGGCCGGCGATCTCGCGCGCGGCGTCGGAATCGCCGGCGTCGGGATAGCTGGCCACGCGTTCCTCCGCGGCCATCAGCATGGCGGCGTCGGCGGCCAGAACCTCCAGCCAGGAATTGGCCTCGGGTTCTTCGAAATGCGGGCGCAGATGCGACAGGTAGCCGGCAAACATCACCTGGTCCGCCCCGCCCGGCGCGGCCAGGGTCAGGCGGATCTCGGCGCCCGGCTCGAAGGGGCCGTCGTCCAGCACGTCATAGGTGCCGTCCGCCCCCTGCCGCAGCCCGATCCGCAGCGCCAGGCGCGCGGGCTGGTCGTCCGCCTCGGTCAGTTCCAGCGCGCCGACCCGGCCAAGCAGCGCCCCCGGAAGCCGGGTTCCGTCGATCTCGATGGAAAAGCGCGGCGTGGCCATGGCGTCCTCACTTGTCCGGGGGGATCTGCACGGGCGTGCCCGGCACCACCGCGTCGAAGGGATCGAGCGCGGGCGATGCGTCGGCGATGCGCCACAGCTTCAGCGGATCGCGGTAATAGCGGGTCGCCAGCGTATCCAGCCGGTCGGTGTCGGTGGCCACGGCGGCAAAGATCGCCGCGCGGGCGGGGCGCGGGGTCAGGCCGATCAGCTCGACCTGCGAGCCGTCCGCCCGCACCCAGGCCACCCGGCCGGATTTCGCGTAACGGCTTTTCTTGTCGACGGCCATCGCTGGTTTCCCCTATTGCGGCAGGTTGATGCTGGTGCCCTGGTCGGCGGTCGTATCGAGATAGAGCCGCGCCATCTTGCGGCGGTTCGCGGCGGTGAAGTTCAGCGAGGACTGGACGCGGGTGTTGTCGCGGGCCTCGGCCTCGCCCAGCACCTCCAGCCCGACCTCGATCTCGGCGCGGACGGGATAGAGCTTGCCGTTGAAGAAGGTCTCGGCGATCGCCATGCCGGTGATCTTGACCGGCACCACGCGCCTTTCGCCCCAGATGAACAGCACGATCGGGCGGCGGCCGCGGGCGCGCACCGGCTCGCTGCCGTCGGAAGGCGCCTCGGTCTCGCTTTCGACGGGATAGAGCAGTTCCTCGAGCGCCGAGATTTCCGGCAGCACGCCGAATTCCACCGGCAGCGAGGAATGCGCCTCGACCCGGTCGGCCAGGTCGAAGCGCAGCACCACCGAGAAGCTTTCCTTGAGCGCGCCGGACGAGGCGTCGGCCCCCTGTTCCCCGCTGCTGCCCCCCGAGCCCTGGGCGCCGGGCTCTGCCCCGCCCTCGGCCCCCTGCGCCTGTTCCAGCTGCAGCTGGCGGGTCAGCGATTCCGGGTTGAAGCGGAAGGGGATGAAGCTGGCCATGACGGCGGTGTCGTCGGGATTGTAGACGGCGAAGGCGCCCTGGGTGAAATTGATCGCGTCGCTCATCTTGCGGCCTCCCATGCGGCGCGGATGGCGATCTCCAGCCTGCGGGCCAGCGCGGTCTCGGCGCCGGGGGCCAGCAGGTCGCGGACCTCGGCCAGCTCCAGCCGCAGGTCGCCCAGGGCCCCGGCGCCCGCCGCCAGCCCGGCAAGGCTGCGCGCGGCCTGGGCCAGGGCGCGTTCGATCACCGCGCGCAGGCGGGCGGCGTCCTGGGCCGAGGCGCTTTCGACGCTGATTTCGCCGATGTCGATGACCAGGTCCGCCGCGGTGTTCATTGCGCCTCCTCCAGCCAGCGGGCCAGGGGGCCCAGGTCGTCGGCCCCCCTTGGCAGCCCGGATTTCTCCAGCTCGCGCAGGACGGCGCGGGCAAGGTGGCGCGGGGCCAGCCGGGCATTTTCGGCGGCCGCCAGATGGGCCGCGGCGACGGCGGCGTTGCGGATATTGCCGCCGGCAAAGCGGAACCGCTCGGCCAGCATGGCGATGTCCAGCCCGTCCTCGCACCAGTCGGGCCGCGGCAGGTTGCGGCGCCACAGCTGTTCGCGCTCGGCCTTTTGCGGCATGGGAAAGTCGATGACGAACTGCATCCGCCGGGTAAAGGCGGGGTCCAAGTTCGCGCGCAGGTTCGTCGCCAGCACGACGATGCCGCCGAAGGTTTCCAGCCTTTGCAGCAGGAAGCCCACCTCGATATTGGCATAGCGGTCATGGGCGTCCTTGACCTCGGAGCGCTTGCCGAAAACCGCGTCCGCCTCGTCGAAGAACAGGATGCCATGGCCGGCCTCGGCATCGTCGAAGATGCGCGAGAGGTTCTTTTCCGTCTCGCCGATGTATTTCGAGACGACCTGCGACAGGTCGGTGCGATAGAGGTTCAGCCCAAGCGCATTGGCAAGGCAGCGCGCGGCAAAGGTCTTGCCGCCGCCCGGCGGGCCGGAAAACAGCAGCGCCAGCCCCTGCGATTCCCCCGCGTCCACGGGCACGCCCATCTCGGTCCAGACCCGCCGCTGCGCCTCGCGCCAGGCGATGGCATCGGCCAGGCGGCTGCGGATCTCGCTGCCGGCGACCAGGTCGTCCAGCGTCACGTCCGAGCGGATATTGGTGACGAAGGGGCCCATGCGGCGCGCGCCCGCCGCGCAGATCGCCGCCGCGAAGCCCGCGGGATCGGGCCGGTCGCCGGGCGCATCCCCGGCAAGGCTGGCCAGGATCTCGGCCTCGTGCCGCGCGGCGAGCAACTCGGCCAACGTCAGCTGGAAGCGGGGGGCGAGCCTGTCGGCGATGGCGGCGTCGATGCCGGCGGCGTCCCATGCCGCGCGCGCCTCGGCCGGGGTAAAGGGCGGGGCATCGACCGCGCGCAGCCGCCCGGCGTCGAAACGGTCGGGGGCCAGCAGGACCAGCGCGCCCGCGCCTTGCCGCGGGGGGATGCGCGGCGGCGCCTCCAGCGCGAACAGGTCGACGACCAGGGGCGGGGCGTCGTCATCGGGCAGGGGCAGCGGCTCGCCGGGGCGCAGCGCGACCAGATCGAAGCCCCGCGCCGGCAGCAATGCGGCAAGGTCCGCGGCCAGTTGCAGCGCCATGCGCCGCGAGGGGCTGCGCAGCCACAGCACGCCGTCGGCGGCGAGGATGCGGGCCGCGGCGCGGGCCGGGCGCAGCATCACCGGGCGGTGGGTGGCCGGGACGAAATCGCCCTGCATGCGAGGCTGGCCGCGGAAGCTGCGGGCCAGCCCTTCGGGCGTCAGGCGCAGGCCCCATTGCGCCGAGGGCAGGCAGGCGCCCGGCGGCTGGGCCAGTTCCAGCCGGGGGTTGTCCTGGGGCGCGACCAGCGCCGCGGCCAGCGCCGCGTCATGGTCGAGGCCCAGCCCGGCCACCGCGATCCGGGCAAAGACCGCGGGCGTCGGCAGGTGCAGGCCGGCATTGTCGGCAAGGATGGAAAAGGCGGCGGCGGCGTCCGGGAAGCGTTCCGCCGCGACGGTGGCCGCCTCGATCCAGGCGGCGGGCGACAGCGGCAGCTCGGCGGCGCGCAGGGCCAGGGGCCGCCAGTCCTCCGCATGGTCGGGCCAGCGCTCGCGCGGGTCGTATCCCGTCTCGGCATCGCGAAGGTGATGGGCGACGGCCAGCAGCGCCGCCTCGCGCATCCAGTCCGCGGGCCTGCCGCCTGCCGCGCCGATCCCCATCGCGGTCATGGCGTCACCTCGACCGGAACGGCGGGGGTGAAGCGGTTCGGGCCCATGCGCAGCGCCGCCAGCATGGGAATGGCGCGCAGCCCCGCCGCGTCCAGCGCGGCGCGGGCCACCACCACCTGCGCGGGCGTCGCCGACGTGGGCGCAAGCTCGATCACCTCGAGCGGCGACAGGATGCCGCGCGCGGGCCACAAAAACACCTGCGCGGCCCCGGCAAGGTCGCTGCCGGTCAGCACCAGGTCCGCGCCGGGCGCCAGCGCCGCCGCGGGGGCATCCAGCGCGGGCCGGCCGGTGGTGACGGACAGGGCGTGCCGCTCCGACCCGCCCTCGGGCGCGACCAGCACGATGTCCAGCGCGCCCGGATCGGCCCCCGGCGGGCAGGTGACGAAGATGCGGCCCAGGGCGTCGGGCCGGGCGATCTGGCCGGGGCCGAGCGGCGGGTCGGCCAGGGCGAAGCTGTGCGGGCCAAGGTGCAGCTCGGTCGCATTCGCCGCCTCGGCCGTTTCGATGCGCAGGCGGCGGCCCGCGCCCAGCGGGTTGGGCAGCGCGCCGATGATCGCGGGCCGGGTGATCGGCCGCGGACCGGCCAGCCGCACGCCCCCCGGCGCGACGATGTCGGGGGCGGGCAAGGGCAGGTTCAGCCGTTCCAGCTGCACCGGCCCCAGCTCGACCAGCGCCCAGGGCCGGTGGCGCATCTGCAGGGGCGTGAAGATCTTTTCCATCAGGTCCGCCGCGACCGGGACCAGGGTCGCCGTCATCCGCCCCTCGCCCTGCACCGGGTCGATGTCGGCCGAGGCAGGGATCGGCAGTTCGATGACGGGATCGGTCTCGATGGCCTGCAGCGCCTGGCCAAGCCGGTTGATCGCCTGCACCGGCTCGCCGGCGGGCGAGGTGCCATAGGCGGTGATGACGAAGAAGGCCGAAAGCGACAGCGGCGGCGGGCGGCGCTGGCCGTCGTCGCCGATGAACCATTCGTCGTTGCGATGCGTCGGTTGCGGCGTCACCCAGAGCAGCGATACCCGGATCGCCTCGCCCTGCGCGGTCGGGTTCTCGATCGGCGGGCCGGCGGCGATGTCGGGCAGCAGCGGCGCGATCCCCGCCTTCAGATGGGCGGCAAGGGCGCGGCCGGCATCGTGCAGGTTGACGAAGCGCGCCATCTCAGCCTCCGTCCGGGCGGGGGATGGAATGGCCGCGCGGCGCGCGCCGGGACGGCTTGGCGAGCAGCGTCTTGCGCGCGGCCGCGGGCCGTTCGGCGGGGTTGCGCGTGACGATGGTCAGCGCGCCGATGCGGATGCGGACCTGCGGGGCCGCCTGCGGCGGTGCGGCGGGAAGCGGCG
>NZ_VCBQ01000145.1:0-8874 GCF_006386455.1 Paracoccus sp. FO-3
CGGCTAGGGCGGCCAGCGCCAGCACGGCCAGCAGGGCGCGGCGGCCGCGGCGGGCGGGTGCTTGCGCGGGCAGCGGCAGGTCAGTCTCGGACTGTAGAAGCGCGTTCATGCACAGGGTCCATTGGGTGCCCGAAAACAGGAAGATCCGACCTGGCCGGATCGCGTCGGAAGTGATGAGGAACGCCTGCAACCTTCGCCGCAGGCGGCGCGGCGATCTGGCTTTGCGAGGGTCCGATGGCGACGGTCGGGGGACCGGCGGCCCTGCACATGGCGTCCCTGCTGTTTAGGACCGCCCCGGCCCAAGCGCAACAGGCCAAGCCGGGTGCGCATCGGCCGGGGAAAGCCCGGCCGACGGCTTGCGGCACGCCTCAGAACCGGCCGCGCAGGGTCAGCGTGGCATTCCGGGGCTCGCCATACCAATTGCCGCCGCCAGGGGTGCCGATGGTGGCGTAATAGGTCTTGTCGAAGACGTTGTTGACGTTCAGCGCCAGCGCCCATTGCTCGTCGATCTGGTATTGCACATGCGCATCCCAGACCGAATAGCCGCCCTGCCTGATCTCGAACTCGGGCTGGGTCCAGTTGCCGTCGGGGCCGCGCAACCAATAGGTGCCGCTGTTCGCGTGCCGGCTTTTCACCGTCACCCCGCCGCCGAAGGTCCATTTCGACCAGTCGCCCGGCAGGTTGTAGTCGGTCCACAGCTTGAACATGTGGCGGGGGGTCAGCGAGTGATAGGCGGCGCCATCGCTCTTGTCCTCGTTGTGGTTGTAGGTGTAGCCGGCAAAGACCTGCCAGCCCGGCGCAACCTCGCCCGAGACCTCCAGGTCGATGCCCTGGCTGACGATCTTGCCCTTCGCCAGGTAGCAGCAGGAATTGCCGTCCTCGGAAAAGCCCGGATAGCTTGGATCCCGCACCGCCTCGCCCTTGCGCTCGATGCGGTAAAGCGCAGCGGAAAGGTTCATCGCCCCGTCCAGCAACTCGCCCTTGGCGCCGATCTCGTAGTTGCGGCCGGTGATCGGGTCCAGCGGCTTGGCGTTATCGGTCGGACCCGAGAAATAGCTCGCCTGCGGTTTGTAGACCTCGGTCAGGCTGGCATAGGCGGTCCAATGCGGCGTCAGATCATAGACCAGCCCCGCATAAGGGGTGAAGATGCCCGTATCGTTATAGCCGATCACGTCGCGCTCGGTGATATTGCCGTCCGCGTCGTAAAGCTCATAGGTCGAGGAATAGCGGTATGAGGCATAGCGTCCGCCGAGGATGACGTGCAGCCTGTCCGTGGCCTCCATCTCGAGCCGGGCATAGACGCCCTGCTGCTTGGCACCCCAGGCCGGCCAGCCGTGATTCAACCCGCCGACGCTGGGTCTGGGCAGGTCGAGATCGGGGAAACTATCAAGGGTCAGCATGCCGGGCAGCAGGTTCGGCACCACATTGCGCCGCATCTGAAAGCCGTGGCTCTTGCGCCAGTCGGCGCCGGCGATCAGCTTGTGTTCGCGACCCCATGCCGAGAACCGGCCCGAGATGCTGACATCCACGCCCGTGGAGCGGTTGCCGTCATCCTCGGCCGATGCCGACGGTTGCCCGAAGACGCCCGTCGCCGGGTCGACCGGACCACCCACGTAAAGGTTCAGGTAATTCAGGTCGAATTTTTGCCGCTGGGCGCTGAATTTCAGCGTCCAGTCCGGGTTGAATTGATGCTCGACGGTGGCAAACACCTCATGGATGGTCCGCTCGCGTTCGGCCCAGTCCACGGTCAATGCGACGTCGCGCGGCAAGCCAAGCTGCGTGCCGTCGGTATAGGTCGGCAAGCCGCCCATCCAGTTGGCGCCCACGCTGCGTTGATAGCTGATCCCCGCGCTGACCACGGTCGAAGGCGTCAAGTCATATTCCAGGATGCCGTAAAGCACCCGCTTCTTCTCGTCCGAGGGCGAATAGAAGAAATCGCGATCCTGCCAGGCACCGACCAGCCGGCCGCGCAGCTTGCCGCCCAGGCCCAGCGGGCCGCTGACGTCGGCCTCGATGCGGCGGTTGTTCCAGCTGCCGACCGAGGCGCTGGCCGAGGATTGGAACTGACCGGTCGGCCGCTTGCGCGCCAGGTTGACGGTGCCGCCCGGTTCACCCGCGCCGGAAAACAGGCCCTCGGCCCCGCGCAGGATCTCGACCCGGTCATAGGTAACAAGGTCGAAATCCGGCCGATAGATCGAGATATAAGAGGTGCCCAGCGAGTCGATCTGGTAGTTGTCGACCTTGAAGCCGCGGGAATAGATGATGGGGTTGCCGGATTCCCTGGTCACGACAATGCCCGGCGCCTTGGTCAAGGCATCGCTCAGGTTGGTCAGGCCCTGGTCCTCGATCGCCTGGCTGGTCAGGACCGTGACCGATTGCGGCACCTCCTTCAGCGACTCGGCACCGCGGGCGATGCTGGCGGACGGCGTGGCATAGGAGCCGCTGCCCTCGGTCGTGGCGCTGCCGCCGCGCAGGGTGACGGTATCCAGGACCACCGCGCCATCGCCCGCCCCCGCTGGCGCCGCGGCGCCGGGCCGGACCAGGACATAGCTTCGCGGGCCCGCCTGCTGCAGCTGGTAGCCGCTGCCGGACAGCAGGACGGAAAAGCCCTGCTCGACCGTGTAGCTGCCGCGGATGCCGGCGCTTTGCAGCCCCGCCAGCGCCGAGGGTTCATAGACCAGCTGCACCCCCGAGGCGGCCGCATAGCGCGCCAGCACGTCGCTGAGCCGGCCGGGGCCGATGGCATAGTCGCGCGCCTGCGCAAGGGCCGGGGCGGTGATCGTGGCACCCAGGGCGGTGCCGACCAGAAGCGCCCGCACCGCGCCGCGCGGGGCCGATAGCCCGGTCGAAAGCGCGAGGGCGCGGGCAACCGCCACCGGCGCGCAGGTAAGATAAGTCATGCTGCTTCGTCCTGTCTTGAATGGATGAAGGGCAGCGGGCTGATACCTGCTTGGCTGGCTCCCTTTCCCCATTCACCGGACGAGATCCGAAAAGTGATCACCCTGGCGGCAAAAAATTTCCCGCGCCGGGCCTTTCAGGCGCGCGGCGCGACCACCACCCACCAGGGCGTGCGGCGCTGGATGCGCACCGGCAGGGTCTGCGCCAGCAGGTCGAGGCCGCGATCCGTATCGGCCAGCGAGATCGCCCCCGAGACCCGTATCCCCGCCACGGCGGGATCGCAGCGCAGCACGCCATGGCGATAGCGCGCCATCTCGGCGATCACCTCGCCCAGCCGCATGTCCTGCGCCAGCAGCATGCCCTGTTCCCAGATCGCCGCGCTGTCATCCACCGCCTCCGGCCGCCTGACGCCGCCGCGGCCGAAATCCGCCTGCTCGCCCTGGCGCAGGACATGGGGCGGGGCATCCAGCGGCCGGATCTCGACCGCATGGCGAAAGACCGAGACCCGCGCCAGGTCGTTTTCCAGGTGCCGCACGCTGAAACGGGTTCCCAGCGCCCGGATCTCGCCAAAGGCCGTGGCGACCAGCAGCGGACGCAGGGCCGGCGCGGGATCGGCATGGGTCGTGACCAGGATCTCGCCGCTGTGCAGGTGGATGCGCCGCTCGGCGGCGGTAAAGGTGATGTCCGCCGCGCTGTCGGTGTTCAGCACCAGTTCCGAGGCGTCGGGCAGGTCCAGCGCCTTGCGCTCGCCCACCGCCGTGGCCACGTCGGCGCGCCATTTCCGCCAGGGCTGCTGCCAGACCAAGGCCCCGGCCGGCGGGACGAGCAGCAGGCCGCCCAGCAGGCCAAGCGCCCGGCGCCGGTCGGGCTGCGGTTCGATGGTGCGCAGGACATCCTGGCCCAGCCCGCGCGGCAGCCGGTCGAAGGTCTGGAACACCGCCTGCGCCCGCGCCCAGGCCGCGGCATGCTGCGGGCCCTGGGCCAGCCAGCGGTCGAAGGCGGCGCGGTCGAGCTCACCGGGGGCGCCGTAGCGCATGGCCATGGCCCAGTCGGCGGCTTCCTCCAGCAAGGCGTCCCCGCAAGGCTGCGCCATGTCAGGCCGCCTCCATGCAGGCCAGCAGCGCCTTGCGGACATGCCGCCGGACGGTGATGACCGGCGCCTGCACCCGCTGGGCGATCTGCTGCAGGGTCAGCCCGTCCAGCTGGGCCAGCAAAAAGACCTCGCGGGTAAAGGCCGGCAGCCGCGCCAGCATGGCGTCGATCCGCATCAGGGCCTCGATGACCAGCATCTGCTCTTCGGCGGGCGGAACCGCAGGGGCGGGCAGATGGGCGATGGCCTGCTGATAGGCCCTTTCGACGCGCCGGCGCCGCCAGTGATCGGCCAGCAGGCCCTTGGCGATATGGGTCAGAAGCGCGCGGGGCCGGTCGCCGAGCTGCAAGCGCCGCGAGGCCAGCAGCCGCAGGAATGTGTCATGGGCCAGATCCGCCGCATCGCCGCTGTCGCCCAGCTTGCCGCGCAGCCAGCCATGCAGCCAGCCGTGATGAGCGGCGTAAAGCGCATGGAACTCGCATCTGGGATTTTCGCCGATCGACACCCTGCCCCGCTGATCTGCCCGGAAAGCGTCCGGGTCCGAAATCCTTACTAGATTGCAAAGGTATTTCCATCCTGGGCTTGCCGGCGGCACCGAAAATTTGCCCGCCGCGGCCCGGTTGTCGATTTCATGTCACAACCGGCCGGCATGCGCGGCATGGCAGCGCCGGGCGGGCCCGCGCGATCCACCGCGCATCGCCGCGGCGGCGGGGCGCGATTCGGCCGCGTCCAGGGCCGGGCCTAGGGTTCGAGCAGCGCGCGCGCGGCCGCCTTGGCGGCGGGGGTGATCTCTTCGCCGGCGAGCATGCGGGCGATTTCCTCGATGCGCTGGCTGGCGGTCAGCGCGGCGACGTTCGAGGTGGTCATGCCGCCCTCGACCGATTTCGCAACCCGGAAGTGATGCCCGCCAAGCGCCGCGACCTGCGGGCTGTGGGTGACGACCAGCACCTGCGCGCCCTCGGCCAGCCGCGCCAGGCGCCGGCCGACCGCATCGGCGGTGGCGCCGCCGACGCCGCGGTCGATTTCGTCGAAGATCAGCACCAGCGCGTCGTTGCCGCGCGCCAGGCAGACCTTGAGCGCCAGCAGGAAGCGCGACAGCTCGCCGCCCGAGGCGATGCGGTCCAGCGGCCCGGCCGGGGCGCCCGGATTGGTGGCGACGGTGAAGGCCACGGCGTCGCGGCCCTCGGGGCCCGGCTCGGCCTCGGCAAGCCGGGTTTCGAAGACCGCGCGCTCCATCTTCAGCGGCGCGAGTTCGGCCGCCATCGCGGCATCGAGCCGCTTGGCGGCCGTGGCGCGCCGGTCGCTCAGCCCCGCCGCCGCCGCGCCATAGGCGGCGTCGGCCGCCGCCACGGCCTCGCGCAGGCGCGCCAGATCCCCCTCGCCCGCGTCGATCCGGCCCAGCCGTTCCCGCAGCGTGTCGGCCAGCCCCGCCAGGTCGTCGGCCAGCACCTCATGCTTGCGCGCAAGCGCGCGCAGCGCGAACAGCCGTTCCTCGGTCGTCTCGAGGTCGCGCGGGTCGAAATCCATCGCCTCCAGCGCCGCCTCGACGCCCGAGGCCGCCTCGCCCAGTTCGATCAGCGCCCGCTGCAGCGCGGCGGCGGGCGCCTCCAGCCGGCCCTCGGCCCGCTCGGCGGCACCGTCGAGCCAGCGCGCGGCATCCAGCATCGCGCCCTCGGCCCCTTGCGGCCCCAGCGCCTGCAAGGCCCGCGCCACGTCCTCGCGGATGCGTTCGGCACCCTGCATGGCGCGGCGGCGGGTGTCCAGTTCCGCCTCCTCGCCCGGCTGCGGGTCGAGCTTGTCGAGTTCGGCCACGGCATGGCGCAGGAAATCCTCTTCGCCCTTCGCCGCGGCCAGCGCCGCCTCGGCCCGTTCCAGCGCCGCGCGCGCCTCGCGCCGGGCGGCCCAGGCAGCACGGACCGGCCCCAGGTCCACCCCGGCAAAGGCATCCAGCAGCAGCCGGTGGCCGCGCGGGTTCAAGAGGCCGCGGTCGTCATGCTGGCCATGCAGCTCGACCAGCAGTTCCGAAAGCGTGCGCAGCACCTCGCCCGAGGCGCGGCGGTCGTTGATCCAGCCGGTCTTGCGCCCGTCCAGCGCATTCACCCGGCGGATGATCAGCTCGTCCGAGACCGGAAAGCCCGCCTCGTCCAGCAGGGTGCGGGCGGGATGGCCGGGCGGCAGGTCGAAGACCGCCGTTACCTCGCCCTGGCTGGCGCCGGCGCGCACCAGGTCGGCGCGGCCGCGCCAGCCCAGCACGAAGCCCAGGCAGTCGAGCAGGATCGACTTGCCCGCCCCGGTCTCGCCGGTCAGCACGTTGAGGCCCGGCCGGAACTCCAGTTCCAGCCGGTCGATCAGCAACATGTCGCGGATGTCGAGATGCCGCAGCATCGCCCGCTTACAGCCACTTGCCCTGGATGACCTGGCGATAGACCCGCGTCAGCCAGCTGTCGCCGCGCGCTTCGGCCTGCAGGCCGCGGCCGCGCAGTTGCGCATGGGCATCCTGATAGAAGGGCGAGGACTGGAAGTTGTGGCCCAGGATCGCGCCCGCCGTCTGCGCCTCGTCGTTCAGGCCAAGCGCCAGATAGGCCTCGACCAGGCGCATCAGCGCCTCGGGGGTATGGGAGGTGGTCTGGAACTCCTCGACCACGACGCGGAAGCGGTTGATCGCCGCGGTGTAATGGCCGCGCTTGAGGTAGTAGCGGCCGATCTCCATCTCCTTGGCGGCGAGATGGTCGAAGGCCAGGTCGAATTTCAGGATGGCCGAGCGGGCGTATTCGGTGTCGGGATATTGCTCGATCACCTCGCGCAGCGCCTGGAGCGCCTGGAAGGTCAGGCCCTGGTCGCGCCCGACCTCGTCGATCTGGTCGTAATAGCTGAGCGCCAGCAGGTATTTCGCATAGGCCGCGTCCGCATCGCCCGGATAGGTGTCGATGAAGCGCTGCGCGGCGCCCCGCGCCTCTTCGTAGTCGCGGGCGCGGTGATAGGCATAGGCCTGCATGATCAGCGCGCGCTTGGCCCATTCGGAATAGGGGTAAAGCCGCTCGACCTCGGAGAAATACTGCACCGCGTCCTTGGGCCTGCGCGAGTTCTCAAGCTCGTATTCGCCGCGCTTATAGATCTGTTCGGCGGTAAAATTCTCGAATGATTCGGGCTTGTTCCCCGCACCGCCCGAACAGCCCGCCAGCAGGCCCAACGACAGCACAGCCGCGACCAAGGAACCCGATCTGATGCCTGTCATTCCATACCGCCCGTCAGAAATTCACGCCGCCGCATGGGCGGAAGGCCCGCGCGGCCCGGTCGTCCTAGCACAGAAAATCGGGCTGCGCAAAATGCCAAAACGGCAAAAACGGCGCAGGGCCGCCACCTTCAGGCGACGGCCAGCTGACGGGTGCGGGAAGCGAGGCGCGCAGCCGAGGCGATCACCCCGGCGCCGGGCTGGCGGCTTTCCATCGCCGGGGTCAGCGTGACCCATTCCCAGGCATCGGGCTGGGCGAAAAGCGCGCGCAGCAGCTTGTTGGTCATGGCGTGGCCGGCGCGGTGGCCGGTATAGCGCGCCAGCAGCGGTGCCCCGGCCAGCGCAAGGTCGCCCACCGCGTCCAGCATCTTGTGGCGCACGGCCTCGTCGCGGTGGCGCAGGCCGCCCGGCGACAGCACCCGGTCGCCGTCCACGACCACCGCGTTCAGGTAGGTGCCGCCAAGCGCCAGGCCGTTCTTCTGCATCTGCACCACGTCGGCCTGGCGGCAGAAGGTGCGGCTGTCCATCAGCTCATGCACGAAGCTGCCGTTGGCCATGTCGAGGCGCTTTTCCTGACGGCCGATCGCCGCGTCCACGAAGTCGATGTCGAAATGGATCTCCAGGTGGTCGGCGGGCGAGAGGCGGGCGAAAGCCTCGCCCTGCCGCACCTCGACCTCGCGCAGGATGCGGATCGCGCGCAGGGGCGCCGCCTGCTGGCGCAGCCCGGCTTCCAGGATGCCCTGCACGAAGGGAGCGGCGGAGCCGTCGAGAATCGGCACTTCCGGCCCGTTCACCTCGACCACGGCATTGTTGATGCCGGTGCCCGACAGCGCAGCCATCACATGCTCGACCGTCGAGACGGTGGCGCCGCGGCCGTTGTCCAGCAGGGTGCAAAGCTGCGAGGGCGTGACATGGTCCCAGCGCGCCGGAATCCGGGCGCGGTCCAGGTCGGTGCGCACGAAGACGATGCCATGATCCGCCGGCGCCGGCAGGATCGCCAGCCGCACGGCCGCACCCGAATGCAGTCCGACGCCGCGGAACTGGGCTTTCTGAGCGATGGTGGTCTGCATGGTCTTGCCTGCCGATTCTTGTGAACTGAGCGTGCCACGGCAAGAAATCCGCGGCGCAAGGATCAGTTAGGCATCCCCCGCCGATTGCTCAAATAACCTTTTGTAACGGGGTGAAACAATCGGCCCCGGCTTGCGCACCGCCCCCGGCCGGAACCGCCAATACCTTGATCCAGCAAAGAAAAAGGACCGCCGAAGCGGTCCTTCACGAAATCGTCGCCGGAATTTTGTGATCGGCTCAATTCGCCTGGCGGCGCAGGAAAGCGGGGATCTCGACATTGTCGCCGGCCCGGTCGGGGCTGGCCAGATCGTCGAAACCGGCGTCGAAACCGCCGCGGTTGCGGGCCGCGACACGCTCGTTCACGCGCTCGGCGATGGTCGAGGGCGCGGGCTTGTCGGCCTGCTCGCCATGGCCCGAGATGCGCTCCAGCATCCGGCTCAGCCCGCCCATGCGGCCCTGGGCGCGGCCCTGCTCGGCCGGCTGCGGCTGCTGCTGGGCGGCGCGGTTCTGGGCCGCGGCCTGGCGCTCGGGCGCCTTCTGGACGGCGGCGGCCAAGCGCTGCATCACCGCGTCCGAGGGCGTGCCG
>NZ_VCBQ01000146.1:0-8847 GCF_006386455.1 Paracoccus sp. FO-3
TATCGACAAGGGCTTGGTGAATTCGCGTGTCGGTATCGTTCTGGTGACCCCGGCTATGTTGCGACGTCTCCCAGCAGAAGGTATCGCAGACAAGGAGCTTTCAGCACTCCTCCGCCGTGAACGGCTCGTCCCGGTTGTTCACGGGACGACCTACGAGGAGCTTGAGCAGTAAGCCTCCTGCTAACCTCCAGGGCCGGCCTCAGCACTGCCGAAGAGTCAATGGCGGAGGTCGCGGCCAAGGTCGCCGAATTGGTCTCTACTTAGTCGCGTCCGGATTCAATCAGAGGCCGAGCCGTGTTATTCGACGAGTCCTGCGGCTTTCTGCGGTGACTTGGCTTACTGTTACACTTCTTGCGCTTCGAAAAACTCTAAAGCGGGTATCTGCCGCAGTGCACGGTAACGCCCTCCGCACAACTACTATGCGGCGGGGATATTGCTGCACGCCGCCTGAAAGACAGCTTTGTGAAAGCCGCCGCGTAGCACCATGACTGCCGACCGGCCGCTAAGGCGTAGCGACGGGACAAGCCCAGCCCAAAGTGACGGATGCCGCAGAGATGATGAGCGACCGCTTTAGTCGCCCTCGCACTTTTGCGCCCTATCAAGAGGCGCGAGACGCTCGGCCGCCGGGCCGTTTAACAACTATATCTTTTGAGCCGCGCTCGGCCGCCTGAAAGATGCAATTTCTACAGAGGAGCACTAATTCCGAGGCTAAGAAAATTTCGGCGCTTCTTAATTCCGGAAATCTCATCCAGCATGTCAATAAGCGCATCTGTCTTTTCCTTGTGTTCAAGGAACTGATGTTGGCGGAAAGCATCCGTGATTTTCGGGGGCTTCCCAAGAAAGAATAGCTTATCCTTTGAATATATTTGAGTTATGTCGTTCACCCAATCTATCATCCAAGGCGCTACGCTGAGCGATGCACAGTTTGGGGTGTGCGACATTGACATGGGGGTGCAGAAATAGACGCACAGATGCGGGGTAAGCGGAAGCAAAGTTCTGCCGTTGATCCGATTAGCTACCAAGCCGCTTGTGAGCCAGTCTAGACTTCCATCGCCGAAGATGAACTTCTTTAGCGATGAGTGCATCAGCACAAAATACTGGTTCGAGATTAACCCCTTTTGACAGAGCTTCTTGGCGATCCGATAGTTTTGCACCATGTTGCCTTTGCCAACTTCCTCATCGGGAGGGAGACCAATCATCTTAGGGTATCCCTCATACCGGGAACGGTTCCCAGGACTGCGGATCAGCAGGGAATGAAGAAGCAAAAGCAGGTTTCGGTGAAGCTCCTCGTCCAAGTGATAGAACTTGCACATATCACGAAGTGATCTGTTCTTCTTCCCAAGCATCTTGATGAGAGTGAAAAATTCTTTTGGCGTCCTTCCGAAAGGTTTCATTCCTTGAAGAGCGGGGATGATTTTATGCACCTCGTTGTCTATATCAAATTCATCTTCGAAGTTGCTTTCCCAAACGGTGCCGCGAAAGATTGTGTGGCCATGAATTTTGAAGCCAATCTTTCTGTTGACGGATCGCTTCTTGTCAATCTTTCCGTCCGGCTCGATCCATGAAACATCCCCGGCTCTGTCTGCCCAGTAACTTTGCAGGCCAACGGGCCACCAATGATGGTTTTTCGATTTGTTGCCACTTGCCATACACTGCCCCGTTTTCGGGGCAGTGTATGGGAGAACTGATTTTCAACTCAAGGCAAATGCAGCGAAGTCACCCTCGCCGTGATGCTGCCCGGCTGAGCTTGGCTTGGGTAGCGCCCTGCACCTAGCCCGAGGCCATGCAGAGGTTGCCTCAGCCGAAATTGGCTCTCACCTTGATGCCTGCTCGATCAGTGATCATGTCGGCAAGGCGTCGATGCCGCATCGGCTTCTCCAATTTCAGCATACTTGATTGAAGGCTGGGAGGGGATGCACCGCTCCCAGCCACCAAGCCAACGTTCAAGCTGCATCCGCTCAGTGTCTGTTTCCTGCGCGTTGCGTCGCTCCCCGAGCGAGCCGCGAACGGCCGCTTTCGCCAGTTGCTGCAGATGCAATGCCAAAAGATCACGGGCCGTTTCCCGCCCAACCGGTCGATACTGCGCCGCAACACATCAGAAGATCACCCTCAGGCTTTCCGCAGATCGTCGAGATAGATCCGCACCGCATCTTGCACATGCCGGAAGCGATCACCGCCGAGATGCTTGCCGCCAAACCTCCGGGTCACCACGATGATATGGTCGCGCAGCCCTTCGCGCTCCAGAATCCGCAGGATCACCATACCCGCGCCGGCCTCGCCATCATCGTTCTTGAGCGAGGTGTCCGCCGTCAGAAGCGCCCATGTGTTGTGTGTCGCCTTGGCGAACTTCCTCTTGCGACAGAGTTCTTTGAGGAAGGCTTTTGCCTCCTCCTCAGACGCGCACGGCCCGCCCGAGACCGCATACTTGGACCCGCGATCCCTGATGATGTTGTCCAGAATGCGCATGGCGCAGGCTTAGAATCGGTCAGGATCGGGAGCAAGTCTGTCCGTCGCGGCTATCAGCGATTCGGCCCGAGCAACAATCAGCTCCTTCCCTTCCCCTCCCCTCTGACCGTTCACGGTGCCGATGAGTTCTCCCCCCGTGATCCCGCCCGAAGAAGATGCCAGAAGATCTGCACGCTCTGCACTTTGCGCGGCGCGGGGGGCCATCGATCGGGTAAGTGTAGAGCGTGCAGCACCGGAGGAGGATCTCGGGGGATAGGCCAGGGGGGGTATATCCCTCTTGATGAAGACAGTAACGAACCCCAAGTTAAAAGCTGGAATATGGAGGGATGTATGCGTAAGAAATCGTCCGAAGAAGAGATCTTTCAAGAGATGTCGCGTCGTTTTTCTGGTGGAGATAATTTCGACCATACAGATGTGAATTACAGATGGCGGGACGATAATTTCAATATAGACAAGGCCTTGGAAGCATGCGGCTACGAACCAGAAAGTGACCTGGAGAGCATTATTTATGCCCTTATCAAGGGTCAACGTCCTGACCTATCCGTAAGTGATCTGGATAAGGAGTTTAAGGTGGCGTATAAAGCAATAACCGGAACATACAATCGAGGAAGAGTCAGAAAAGACCGCTATATTCTCCTCAAACGCATTGCTCTAGCATGGCATAAAGCGGAATATGATGCGCGCATAAAAGGGGAGGCAGATCCGGAAATCGTTCTTCGAGACCTTGTACGTCCAATTGTACAGTCGTATATTTCATCGCCGGGTGCGGCGAACGATCCAACCGGTGAGTTGAGCCTGATTCAAAAGCTGGAGGACGATTTTAATAAAAATCGAGAGGTTATTTTAATACACGCTACTTCTGATTCGGATCATCGGCGCATGATGGTCCCAGAGAAGGTGGAGCGTGTGCTCGCTGCATTTGAAGGTTCCGGGTTCTCTGTTGATCGGAGCGCCATAAAGAAGCGACCGATACGCAATGATTTGTAAAGGTTAAGGATTTAGAATAAATTTCTACATCCTTCGCGTTCTGCGAAAACGTGTGATTGTTGAGAGGCTCCATTTACATAGAGGAGCTTCTGATGAACCCCCAAACCTCGATTCCGCCGGTTGCGTACTTGACGGTGCCGGCCTTCTGCAAGGCGCACGGCTTCAAGGAACATGCCGTGCGCCGTGCCGTCAATGCCGGTCTGCTGCCAGTGTACAAGCCCTTCAGTGCGCGCCAATACCTGCGCGTCGATGAGGCGCTCGCCTTCATCGCGGTCTGCCGGAAAGGGGGTGCGCAATGACTGGCCTCTTTGGCAAAAATGCCCCCGCCTACCGTGAAGCCGGCTTCCCCATGATCCCGTTGCGGGCGGACAGCAAGGCTCCGATGATACCCAATTTCCCGGCCTATGCCCATAATCCGCCCAGCGAAAAGCGCTTCAATCAGTGGATGAAACAGCATCCGCAGGGCAATATCGGCATCGTTCTTGGCGGTGCTGCCGGTCTCGGCCACCGCTTGGTTGGCATCGACATTGACGACGATGCCCTGGTGCCCGGGGTTCTGGCTCAGTTGGGCGTCTGCTCCTGTACGAAACGCGGGAAGAAGGGCCAGACGATCTTCGCGCGGACCCCCGAAGATGAACCGGTCAAATCGACGGTCATCAAGGGGGGCGAGCAGCACGGCAATATCGACATTCTCGCGGAGGGCAAGCAGACGGTGATCCCGGAAAGCATCCATCCTGACACCAAGTTGCCCTATGAGTGGGTCGGCCAGTCCTTGCTCGAAACCAACCTGACCAGCTTGCCGATCTTCGACGCGACGCAACTGCGCATTTTGAAAGCCTGGGTGGAAGCCGAGGAAACTCACATCATCCGGTCGGGCAAGGCCACCAATGAGCCGGCACTTCGGCTGTCGGCAAAGCTTGTCGTGGCGGGTGCCACCGATGAACAGGTCATGGCGGTCTTCAAGGCGCTCTTGCCGCCGGATTATGACGGCGATACCTTGGACCAATTGCCGGGAATGATCGAACGGGCGCGCAAGAAGGGCTTCAAACCGGGCCGGAAAAGCAGTTCGCCGCCCAAGAACTCCGCCGTTGCCTTGGAGGCGCTGAAAATCGGCGGCCTGGAACTGTGCCATGACAATCTGGAAAGCTCTTATGTGATCTTCTCCGAGCAACCGGGAATCGCCTATGACGTGTCCTCGGGCTTTGTCGCCAAGCGGGTGCAGTATGATTTTTACAATCGCACGCGTGACGCGCTGAGCGCGGAAGGTCTGAAAGAGGTCACCGCAGTCTTGAAAGCCCGTGCTCTGTTCGAAGGGTCGGAACGGGAAATCCATCTCCGCTGCGGCGGCGATGAAAACCTCATGGTGATCGACCGGGGAGCGGACGAGCAGAATTACGTGCATATCACCCCCGAGGGCTGGGAGCTGGCCGAGGATTCGCCGTTCCTGTTCCGCCGGGCGCCCGATTTCGGCACCTTGCCGGCACCGGAACGCGGTGGCGATGTGCGTGAGATGCAGCGGATTCTCGACATGCCCGATCAGGCCTTCTTCGTCATGGTGTTGTTCATCATCGTGTCGCTGGCGCGTCAGGGGCCTTATTTGATGGCCATGATCAAGGCCGAACACGGTTCCGGAAAAAGTACCGTCACCAGCGTGATCAAGGGTGCGGTTGACCCGTCCACCGTCTCCCGGCAGCCGCTGATCAAGGATGAGCGTGACCTCTACATTCGTGCGCAGAATAGCCTGCTCTTGGCGTTCGACAACGTCTCGCGGGTGACCGACCCGATGGCAGATGCGCTTTGCCGCATCCTGACCGGTGGCGGCTTCATGACGCGCAAGCTCTATTCCGATACGGAGCAGGTACTGATCGAGGCGACACGCCCGATCCTATCAAACGGGATTACCGACATCACGGATCGCCCCGATCTAATCGACCGCTCGATCCTCATGTCCCTGCCGCCCATCGACGAAAGCAACCGTAAGACCGAGGCGCAGATCAAGAAATAGGTGGCGAAAGCGATGCCGCGCTTCCTGGGCTGCATCTACGACTGCCTCGCTTCCGCCATGCGTTTGCAATGCCAGATCGAGGCGCCGCAAGAGTTCCGCATGGCGGATGCGATGCATTGGGCAGTCGCGGCAGAACCGACGACGGGCTTTCCGGAAGGCGCCTTCGTCGCGGCCATGAGGCAGGCGCAGCATGAAGCACTAGTAGAAAGTGCGCTGACGAATTCTGTCGTGATCTCGCTGCTGAAGCTTCTGCATGACGTCGAGGGCAATGTTTTCGAAGGCTTGATGAGCCAGCTTCACGAAGCGCTATATACCCTGGACTGGCGCTCGCATCATCCTTTGCCGAAGAGCGCCAGTGGCCTTTCCTGGGCCATCTCTCGGCTTCGCCAAAGCCTCGAACGGATCGGCGTTCAGGTCAGCTTCCCGCCGCGATCCAGTGCGGGGCGCGTGATCAGGTTGTCCCTGGACGAAGCAGGCAAGAGGACCGCGGCACAGATCAACGGTGATGGCGATCAGGAGCCGTTCTGATGTGGCGTCACCCGGCCGGAGAGTATATATCCCTCCGGCCTTATCCCGGGGACCGGGCCAGAGTGCTACACGGTCTACACTTCATTCTAACACGCTTTTGGCGCTGCTCGACGCGCTTCCCTGGGTTCCTGAAGCGTATACCCGCCCTCGGCCTTCGGGTCGCATGGGGGGTATCTCGGCCGCCGCCCTGGCTGCTCTGCTCGCCTCCTCCTTCGCCGTCCGCCACCCTGTCGCCAACTGTGCCACTGTCACTGCCGCCCGCTTCATCGCCCCGCCGTCTGCGCTGATCTCTTCGGCGGCGATGGAATCCAGCCCGAAGGTGACCCTCTTTTCTCGCCCCTGTCGCTGCCCGGCGACCCGGTCGCGCTACCTCCCGGGTCGCCGGAACGCCCCTGCGGCCCGTTCCCGGCCCCTTCGACCACCTGCGCCGCCCTCGTCGGCAGCCTCGGCCCCGCCTTCGCCACTGCGCGATTATTGCGCGGTCATCACAATGTCATCGCTCCGAGATTTCCGCATATTTTCAATCAGTTGCGCGATATCTTCGGGCGTGTTTCCGTTTTCTTGCAAGCAATCGCAAGGAGTTACAACCACAATGACCGATACCATCATCAAGCTCGGCACTTGGAATCGCCGCCGCAAGCTGGCCTCCGGCAAGACCCAGCGCCAGAAGCTCCACACGCTGAACTGGACCTGCCCCGAGACCGGCCGCAAGCGCCGCTTGTCCTTCGCAAGCAAGGCCGACGCCGAGGCCAAGCGCGCCCCCCTGCTGGCCCAGATGCAGGGCCGGCGTTACTTCAACCCCGGCAGCAACCCGACCGTGGCCGAGGCGGTGGCGCATTGGCTCGACCTCAAGGCCGCAGACATCAAGCCGCAGACCCTGAAGACCTATCGCATCCTGTGCCGCTGCATCACCGGGCCGCTGTTGCAGGGCACGCCGAAGGAGAGGGCCGCCTTCACCGAGGCTGGCGTGAAGCCGTATCGCGACGCCAAGGTGTTGCAGATGCTCGGCCATCGCAAGCTGAGCGAACTCACCACCGCCGAGATCCGGCTCTGGCACGCCACCGTGCGCGACGAGGTGGGCGAGTTCACCGCCTCCGAGGTCAAGGGCATGTTCAAGTCGATCCTGGCCCTGGCCGAGGAGGATTTCGGCGTCCCGGTGCCGAAGATGCCCAGCAACCTGACCCGCAGGAAGCAGAAGCCGCGCAAGTCGATCCTGGAGCCCGCCGAGGTGGCGCAGCTGCTGGATTACGCCAGGACCGATCCGCAGCGCGGCATTTTCTACGCCTTTCCGTTCCTGACTGGGGTGCGGGCTTCTGAACAGATTGGTTTGCTTTGGGAGGACATCGACCTCGACCGGGGCGTGATCCAGATTCGCCAGGTGCAAGAACGTGATGGCTCGATCACGCTGGCGACCAAGACCGAGGCCGGCGAACGCGAGATCCCGATCTGCGCCAGCCTGCGCAAGATGCTCTTGGCATGGAAACTGGTCTGCCCGCGCCGCGACGGCGAACTCTATCGGGTGTTCTGCGGCCCCGGCCAGCCGCGTGCATGGCCGCAGCGCCCGAAGAACGCGGGCGCCGCGATCCTCTATAGCAATTTCCTGCGCCGCTATTGGTGGCCGGGGCTGAATACGGCGGGGGTGCGCTATGTCACGCATCATTCAGCGCGGCACAGCTTCGTCTCGGTCTTGCAGGCGCAGGGCGTCGAGGTCGGGCTGGTGGCGAAGCTGGCCGGCCATGCCAATCCGGCGGTGATGCTGGGGCATTACACCCAGGCGGTGCGCGGCGGGGCCGGGGCGCTGGCGCTGCTCGATGCGGCCTATGGCGGCGCTGGAGCGGCCACCGGAGGCGCGCGATGACGGCGGCGGGCATGGCGGGGGCCGGGGCAGGCGAGGGGCCTCGCCGTCCCGTCCCGTCGTCCCGGCGGTACCACCTCACCGACTGGCGAGGCGCCGCCGCCCATGAGGTCGATGCCGAGGCGCTGGAACGCATCATCGGCATCGAGGCCGGCTATGTCGATTGGGCCATCGCTCAGGACGGCGTGTTCGAGAATGGGCGATGGCGGGTGAGGTGAAGGGGCGGGATTCGCCCCTTCATGCGGTCAATTCGCCGCGCGGCAGCGAAAGCTCAAGGTGGGATTTTCTAGGCTTGCCGCCTTGAGGATAGAATCACATGCGCCTGCATTATTAGGGTAGCCGAATACCAGAATGGTTGGGATCCATGTTCCGTCAAACCCCAACTTTTCAAAATAATAGGCGCCCTCATGTTCTTTCTGAACCAGATCGTCTAGCTTCCTTTCGAAGCTGAGGGCGTCAAAAGCGTCACCCGACGACGCCAAGAACAGCATTGCACTCATGAACGAGGCTATCTTCTTCATTCTATTTCCTCCAAATTCTCTTTCGAGAAAATTGATCCGTATTCTTCCCTGTTATGATTGGTCTTTCTTAGGTCTTCCATTCGGACCATGCCTCCGCCGCTCGTGCCCGACGCGCAGGAACTCTGTGGCGATGCCGCCATTTTCGCGGCGTTTCTCAAGCTCGTGGGGCAGCCGCTCGGCGAAGGGCAGGATCAGCGCCTTGAGATCGTGGTCGCTGCATCTTTCGGCCACCAGTTCCAGCATGAACTGCGCAATCTCGACCGTCTGTGGCGGATGATTCCTGTCGCCATAGTCCAGCATGAAGTCGTTGAACCGCAACCGTAGATCGGCCTGCCAGATTGCCTTGTTCTTGGCAAAAGCCTCGATCAGCGCTCGGTGCCGCACCATCGGGTCTGGCTTTTCGGGTTGCGCGTCGTCATTGCTCTTGTCTGCCCGATCAGTCATTGAAGTTTTCTCCCCGTGTCAACGGCGGAGTAAAACCCGGC
>NZ_VCBQ01000147.1:0-8809 GCF_006386455.1 Paracoccus sp. FO-3
CTGGAGGCGGCCCTGGCCGCGCGCATCGGGGACGACCCGCCGACCCGCTTCCCGGCGCTGCGCCGGATGCTGGAGCGGATGGCGGCGACGCTGGCCAGCCCCGAGGCGCAGTTCAGCCGCCCCACGCAGCCGGCAGCGCAGGCGCAGGCCAATGCGCCTGCAGCACCGTCCGCGCCAACGCCCGCCCCCGCGGCCGTTGCCACCGCGCCCGCATCGGCAGGCCTGCCGGCAAGGCTGGCCTCGCGTGCCGAGGTCGCGACCTGTCTCGACCTGATCATCGATTTCTACGAACGCAACGAACCCGCCTCGCCTTTGCCGCATCTGGCGCGGCGGATGAAGAAGATGGTGCCGATGAACTTCCTGCAGCTGATGGAGGAACTGGCGCCGGGAGGGATGAAGGAATTCCGCAATGTCGCCGGAGTGGCCGAGGACAAGGGACGCTGACGGCAGGGCGCAATCGGGGCCGGCGCCGCGATGGCGCCGCGACAGGGAGTAACCCGCGATGAGCGAGAGCAAGGCCAAGGTAATCGAGCGCAATCGCGCCCCCAGGGTGCAGATCGCCTATGACGTCGAGCATTACGGCAGCCCGACCACCATCGAACTGCCCTTCGTCATGGGGGTGATGGCGGATCTGGCGGGCAAGTCCACCTCGCGCGAGGCGCAGAAGCCGCCCGCCGAACGGTCCTTCGTCGAGGTGGATGCCGGCCGCTTCCCCGCCTTCATGGAGGCGCTTTCGCCCCGCGTCACCGCCCGCATCCCCAACCGCCTGCCCCGCAAGGAGGGCGAGGAGGCCGGCGCGGAGGAAGAAGAGATGTTCGTGGACCTGACCTTTCGCAACATGGGCGATTTCGCCCCCGACCGCATCGCCGAGCAGATCCCCGAACTGGCCGAGCTGATGAAGATGCGCCGCAAGCTCGAGGAACTGCTGAGCTACATGGACGGCAAGGCCAGCGCCGAAAAGCGCATCGCCCAGCTTCTGAACGACGAGCCGCTGCTGGCCCGCGTCGCCGAGCAGGCGGTGGCCCCCGGCGGCGACGGGACGGAGGGCTGAGCCATGGCCGAACAGGAACTCAAGGGCACCGAAACCGCCGCCGAAGCCGAGGCCGTCGACCTGGACGAATTCGGCACGCTTCTGGAAAAGGACTTCCGCGTCAAGGAACAGGACGACAGCGCCAAGTTGCGCGAACTGGTCGCGAACCTGGCCCTTGCCGCCCGCGAAAAGGCCGGCAGCGCCACGATCTCCGGCAATGCCGTGCGCTCGATCAAGTCGCTGATCGCCGGCATCGACGAGCTGCTGACCACGCAGATGAACGAGGTGCTGCACGCCCCCGAGATCCGCCGCATGGAAGGAAGCTGGCGCGGGCTGCATTACCTGGTCAACAACACCGAAACCGACACCATGCTCAAGATCCGGGTGCTGAACATCACCAAGGACGAGCTTGCCGACCAGCTGGAGGATTTCGAGGGGCAGATGTGGGACCAGTCGCCCATGTTCCGCAAGCTCTATACCGAGGAATATTCCAGCTTCGGCGGCGCGCCCTTCGGCAGCATCGTCGGCGATTACGAATTCAGCCACCACCCGCGCGACGTGGGGCTGCTGCGCAACCTGTCGGGGATCTGCGCCTCGGCGCATGCGCCCTTCATCGCCGCGGCCTCGCCCCGGCTGTTCCGCATGGAAAGCTGGCAGGAACTGCCCAATCCGCAAGACCTGAAGATGGTCACGTCCTCGCCCGACTACGCGGCCTGGCAAAGCCTGCGCGAAAGCGAGGACGCGCGCTATATCGGCCTGACCCTGCCGCGGGTGCTGGCGCGCCTGCCCTATGGGCCGGACACCATCCCGGTCAAGGGCTTCGACTTCCGCGAAGAGATCGACGGCAAGCACGACCATTACGTCTGGATGAACGCGGCCTTCCCGATGGGGGTGAACATCAACCGCAGCCACAAGCTTTACGGCTGGGGCAGCCAGATCCGCGGCGTGGAATCGGGCGGCGCCGTCACCAACCTGCCGGTGCATACCTTCCCCAGCGACGACGGCTCGGTGGTGATGAAATGCCCGACCGAGATCGCCATCGACGACCGGCGCGAGCATGAGCTGGCCAAGCTGGGGCTGATGCCGATCCTGCACCGCAAGAACACCGATGTCGCGGCCTTCCTGGGCGCGCAGACCCTGCAGGATTGCGAGGCCCGCGCCGGGCGGCTGGTCGATCCCGACGCCCAGGCCAACGAGCGGCTGTCGGCGAACCTGCCCTATCTGCTGCCGGTCTGCCGCTTCGCGCATTACCTCAAGGCCATCGCCCGCGACAAGATCGGCACCTTCAAGGAACGCGCCGACATGGAGGTCTGGCTGTCCGAATGGATCAACCGCTACGTGCTGGCCAATACCGCCATGGCCGACGACAAGGCCAAGGCCAAGCGGCCGCTGGCCAAGGCCGAGGTGCAGGTGGACAGCGTCGAGGGCCGGCCCGGCTATTACGCCGCCCGCTTCTACCTGCGCCCGCATTACCAGCTGGAAGGCATCAACGCCTCGCTGCGGCTGGTTTCGGAGCTGCCCTCGGTCAAGGGGCCGTGACGCGCTTTGCCCAGGGGCCGCGGCGGCCCCTGCGGCGCCGGGCCGGCGGGCGCCAGGGCGCGCGCGGCCCCCGACGCGGCCCCGACGGGCCCCGCCATGTCTGAAACCCGGCTTGCCGAACAGGCCGAACAGGGAGATGTGAGATGGCTTTCACCGGATACCTCAAGATCGACGGCATCGACGGCGAATCGCGCCGGGCCGATCACGAAGGCGAAATCGACATCTGGGGCGCCGACCTGAAGGCCGAGCAGAAAAGCTCGGCCGCGACCGGGTCTGGCCGCGTGCGCGGGCGCGCCACCGTCAGCGACCTGACGCTTTACAAATGGTATGACGCCGCCTCGCCCTACCTGGCGCTGGCCTGCATGCAGGGCAAGGCCTTCGAGACCATGACCTTCACCGTCCGCAAGGACTCGGGCGAGGCGCATCTGGACTACCTGACCATCACCATGACCAATTGCCTGATCTCGTCCTATTCGATGAGCCAGAACCAGCCCGCACCCGAGATCGACACCATCGCCGAGCAGATCGGCATCTCGTTCGAGAAGATCGCCGTCAAATACGTCGTCCAGGCCGACGACCATTCGAAAGGCGACGAGCATGAGGTCGAATACGACCTGATGGCCGCCAAGTGACCGCCCCGAGGCGCGCAGGATCGCCATGGCCAGCCCCGCCCCCGACCGCCCCCGCACCGCCACGCCCCTCCAGGCGCGGCGCGAGGAGGTGCAGCCGAGCCTGTGGGACCGGCTGATCGACGACCTGCCCGCCATGACGGCCGAGCTCGCCCGGCGGGAGGCGGCCCTGGCTGCCCGCCACGGCCCCGCCCGGCTGGCGGCGCTGCTTGCGGGCGAGGGGCGGGACGGGCTCGACCCCGACCAGGCGCGCGACCTGGCGGCGCTGGCGCAATTGCAGGCCCGCCGCGCCGCCCTGCAGGAACGCGGCATCCTGGTCACGCCCGAGGTGCTGCGCGAGGCGGTGCGCCGCGACATCGAGGATCTGTTCGGCATCGAGCGGCTGGAGGTGCGCTATCTGCTGACCCCGGCCGAGCGCCGCACCGCACCCCCCGGCATCGCCGGCGGCGCCGAGGATCCGGCCGAGATGCTGGCCGATTTTCCCCATGTCCGCGCCTCGGTGCTGAATTACGGCGTCCCGGCCTTTGCCGGGCGGCGCGCGGGCGATTTCGACCACGAGGCGCTGGCGCGCGAATTGCGCGAGGTGCTGGCGGTGTTCGAGCCGCGCCTGCGCCGCGACACCATCCGCGTCACCGTCCAGCCCGGCACCCGCACCGGCCTGCGCGTGCGCATCGAGGGGCTGCTTCTGATGGCCCCCGCGCCCGAACGGCTGCGGCTGCTGACCACCATCGACCTCGACACGGGCGCCGCCGCCACGGTGCTGGAGGAGGGCTGATGGACCGCGCCTTCCTTGCCGCCTACGAGGCCGAATTGGACCATATCCGGGTGCTGGCCGGCGAATTCGCCGCCCTGCATCCCAACGTGGCGCGCAACCTGTCGCTGGACGCCCTGCCCTGCCCCGACCCCTATGTCGAGCGGCTGCTGGAGGGCGTGGCCTTCCTGGCCGCCCGCACGCGGATGAAGGTCGAGGCCGAGGGCCAGCGTTTCGCCGCCGGGGTGCTGGATGCGCTTTGGCCCGACCTGGCCGCGCCGGGGCCGGCCATGGGCATCGGCGTGCTGCAGCCCGGCCCGCAGGTGCAGGCCATGGCGGCCGGGCATCCGGTGCCGCGCGGCAGCCGCTTCACCGCCGCCGTGCGCGAAGGTCTGGCCACCCGCGCCACCTATGCCACCGCGCAGGCGGTCACGCTCTGGCCGCTGGCGCTGGCGGCGGCCGATTACCTGCCCGACCGCGGCGCGCTGGCCGCCGCCGGCCTTGCCGCGCCGGGGGCCGAGGCGGGCATCCGCATCGGCCTGCACGCGACGGGACCGGCCGCGCTGTCAGCCTTGGCGCTGGATAGGCTCGACCTGTGCTTTGCCGGCAGCGCGCGGGCGGGGGCGCTGTTCGACGCCATCTTCGGCAGCGGCCTGGGCGCGCTGGCCCGTCCCGCCCGGCCGGGTGCGCAAGCGCTTTCCCTCGGCCGGCCCGGCCTGGTGGGCACCGGCGACGACGAGGGGCTGACCCCGCGCCTGCGCCCCAGCTTCGAGGGGTTCCGGCTGCTGCGCGACTATTTCCTGATGCCGGAACGCTTTCACTATCTGCGGCTGGAGGGGCTCGCCCCCGCCGCCCGGCAATGCGGCGAAGGCGTGGCGCTGGAGCTTGCCGTGCCGCTTTCCCGCCCCGAGCCGCTGCTGGAGGGGCTGGGCCGCGACGATTTCCGGCTCTTCGCCGTGCCGCTGGTCAACCTGTTCGAGAAGGAATGCAATTTCGTCGAACTCGACGCGCGGGCCACGGCGCATCCGGTCCACCCCGACCGCGCCCGCACCCGCGACTTCGAGGTCTATCGCCTGGTCCGCGTCGCCGATGCCGACCGCGAGGGCGCGGACGGGCTGCTCTGCCCCGCCCATGCCCCCGAGGCGCCGCGCCATCCCGGCCCGCTCTGGTGGGCCGAGCGCCGCCCCCGCCGGCCGGCCACCGACGAGATCCGGCGCGGCCAGATGCGCAGTTCCCATGCCGGGCACGACCTGTGGATCTCGGTCTCGCGCGCCGGGGACTGGATGCCGCGCCGGCTGGACATCCGCGCGCTTTGCACCAATCGCGACCTGCCGATCCTGGACGACACGCCGCGGCTGACGCCCGAGGGCGGCGAGCCGGTGATGCGGGTGGATCTGGTCGGCCCGATGCGCCGGCCGCAACCGGCGCTGGCGGGCGCGCCGCCGATGGCCGGACAAAGCGGCGCGGCGGGGCTGGACGAGCTGACCTGGCGGCTGGTGGCGCAGCTTGCCTCTGGCCATCTGTCGCTGGCCGAGGCCGGGCGCGACGGCGCGCCGCTTTGCGCGCTGCTGGCGCTTTACGCCGACCGCGGCGATCCGCGGCTGGCCCGCCACGCCCGCGCCGTCGCCGCCGTCGCCAGCCGCCCGGTGATCGAGCGGCTGGACCTGCCCGGCCCGCTGGCCTTCGGCCGCGGCACCGAGATCACGCTGGAAATCGACGAGGCGCCGCTGGCCGGGGCCAGCCGGCTGCTTTTGCCGGCGCTGCTGGACCGGCTGTTCGCCCGCCACGCCTCGGTCAACAGCTTCGTGCGCACCCGCACCCGCCTTGTGCAGAAACAGGAGGAGATGTCATGGCCGATGCGGCCCGGCCTGCGCCCCAGGATCTGACGCCGGAGACTCCCCCCGGCATCGAGGCCTTTGCGCTGATGCGCCGGCTGGAATCGCCCGGCCGCCGCTTCGGCCATGCCGGCGGCCCCGAGCAGGAGCCCGCGCGGCTGGGGCAAGAGATCCGCCTGGGTCCCGCCGCCTGCGAGGTCGCGCGCTTCAGCCCCGCCGAAGGCGACGCCCCCGCCCGCATCGCGCTGGAGATCACCGGGCTTTTCGGCCCCGAAGGCCCGATGCCGCTGCACCTTAGCCGGCGCATGCTGGAACGCATGTCCGAACGCTGGTTCGCCGGCTCCGCCCTGCCGGAACCGGGGGCGGATCGCGCCTTCCTGGAGTTCTGCAACCTGCTGCAGCACCGGATGATGGCGCTTTACTACCGCGCCTTTGCCGAGGCGCAGCCCGCCATCGCCGCCGACCACGGGCGCGAGGGCCGGCTGGCGGCGATGATCGCGGCGCTGGCGGGCCTCGGCCTGCCCGGCATCGCCGAAGCGCTCGACGATCCTGCGCCGGTCCTGCGCCACGCCACCGGGCTGGCCAGCCAGGTCCGCAGCCCCGAAACGCTGGCCGCGCTGCTGTCGGACCTGCTGGACACGCCGGTGCGGGTGGTCGAGTTCGTGCCCTATTGGCAGGACATCCCCGCCGCCCTGGCCAGCCGCCTTGGCCGCGCCCATGCCGGGCTGGGCCGGGGCGCGATGCTGGGGCCGCGGGTCTACCAGCCGCAGGCGCGGGCCGAGATCACCGTCGGCCCGCTGGGCCTTGCGCAATACCGCCGGCTGGCCGAGGACGGCCCGGAACGGGCGGCGCTGCGCCGCCTGCTGCGCTTTGCCATGGGCGAAGAGATCGGCTTCGACCTGCGGCTGGTGCTGGCCGCGCCCCAGGTGCCGCCGCCCCGGCTGGGCGCGGGCATGGCGCTGGGGCGGACCGGCTGGCTGGGCGACGGGGCCGCGCGGGACCGCGACGACCTGCGCCTGCCGCTGGACGAAAGGCAGGCCGCCTGATGACCCTGCGCCTCACCGTCCTCACAAGCCCCGTTCCCCAGCCCCGGCCCGAGCTGCGGCTGGAGGGCGGCCGGGCGGTGCTGGGGCGCGAGCCGGGCTGCGACTGGCAGATCGACGACCCCGAGATGTTCGTCTCGCGCCGCCATTGCATCGTCGAGGCCACGGCCGAGGGCTGGACCGTCACCGATACCAGCTCGGGCGGGCTGTTCATCGACGCGGCGGCCGAGCCGCTGGGACCGGGCCGCAGCGCCGCGCTGTGCGACGGGATGCGGCTGCGGCTGGGCGACGTGACGCTGGGCGTGGCCGTCGAGGCCGTGGCGGGGGCCGCAGCGGNACCCGTTCTTCGCCCCCCGCGATCCGGCGCCGCCACCGCCGCCGCGACCCTCGGAACTGCCCGAGCCCTTCGAGCGCACGACCGGCCGTTTCGCGCCGCCGCAGCCGCCATCGCCGCCGCCCGGCTTCGACGATCCCTTCACGCTGGACCCGCTGCCGGCCGCGCAACCGGCAGCCCCGCCCCCACCGGGCGACGACTGGAGCTGGGGGCCGTCCGGCGCGACACCGCCCCAGCCCGATCCCGCGCCCGTCGTGGAGACCCCTGCACCCACGGCCCCGCAGCCGCAATTCGACGCGGCCGCCGCCTTCCTGCGCGGCGCCGGGCTGGACCCGTCGGGCGCCGAGGGCGTGGACCTGGAAGCGCTTGGCCGGCGCTACCGCATGCTGGCCGAGGGGCTGGTCGCGCTGCTGCGCGCGCGGGCCGAGGAAAAGGGCTCGCTGCGCGTCGCCCGCACCACGCTGGGCGCAGCCCAGGTCAACCCGCTGAAATTCCTGGCCATGCCCGACGAGCAGGTGGCCGCGCTGGTCGCGCCCCGCGGGGCGGGCTACCTGGACCCCGACGCCGCCATCGCCGAGGCGTTCCGCGACCTTGCCGACCACCGGATGCGCAGCTGGCACGGGCTGCAGGCGGCGCTGCGCCGGATGATCGACCGCTTCTCGCCCGAGGCGATCGAGGCGCAGCTGGCCGATGCCGGGCTGCTGCGGGCGCTGCTGGCGGGCGGGCGCTCGGCGCTGCTCTGGGACGCCTATGCCGCCCGCTGGGCCGAGATCGCCCGCGCCGCCGAGGATCGCTTCCTGGGCGAGGTCGGCGCCGAATTCCGCGATGCCTACGAAACCCCTGACAGGAGCGAGCCATGACCACGATCTTTCCCCTATTCACGCGCCGGGCCACGCTGGCCGGGCTTGGAACGCTGGCGCTGACGGCGGCCTGCGGCGGGCCGCAGGGGCCCGGTTCGGTCAACCTGGCGATGTCGGCCGCGGCCGGGGTCAATCCCGGTCCCGACGGCAGCGACCGGCCGCTGACTCTGCACATCCTGCAATTGCGCGGCACCGCCGGCTTCGACGCCGCCGACACGCTGGCGCTGCAAGACCCCGCCGCCGCCCTGGGGGCCGACCTGGTCAAGGCCGAGACGGTCACGCTGGCCCCCGGCGGCAGCGCCGAAAAGGCGCTGGTGCTCGACCCGTCGACGACGGCGGTGGCGGTGGTCGCCGGCTATCGCGACCCGGCCGGCAAGAACACCCGCGCCAAGGCCGCCGTCTCGCCCACCGGGACCGCCAGCTTCACCGTCACCGCCGGGCCGGGCGGCGTCGTGATGGCTCCAGCCTGAAGGGAAAGCGCATGACCGAAGGCAGCCGCGTCGTCTGGTCCGAGGGCCTGTTCCTGCGCCCGCAGCATTTCCAGCAGCAGGACCGCCATGCCGCGGCCCAGCTGCGCGCGCTGCTGCGGACGCGGCCGCGGCAGGCATGGGGCTTTGTCGCGCTGCGGCTGGATCCCTCGGCGCTGGAGGCCGGGCAGGTCGCCGTCGCCGAGGCCGAGGGGCTGTTTCCCGACGGCACCGCCTTTCGCATCCCGGCCGAGGCCCCGGCGCCGCCGCCGGTCACGGTCGGCCGCGCGACACCCGCCGGCGCGGTCCTGCTGGGCGTGG
>NZ_VCBQ01000148.1:0-8693 GCF_006386455.1 Paracoccus sp. FO-3
CACCGGCGCGCCCTTGGTGCCGCTGCCGGGCCTGGCCGAGCGCAACTGGGGCGCGTGGGAGGGGCGGGACCGCGCGATCCTGATCCGCGACGCCACCCCGCCCGGCGGCGAGGGGCCGCAGGCGTTCCGCGCCCGCATCCGCGGCGCGCTGGCCGGCATCGTCCCGCCCCTGCCGGTGCTGATCGTTGCCCATTCCGGCACGGCGCGCGAAATCCACGCGGCCCTGACCGACGCCCCCTTCCGACGGCTCGGCAACGCCGAGGCGGTGGAATGGCGGCAGGACCGCGATTGTCGCTGGATCTGCACGAAACTGTCATCTGCGCTTTGACTTTCGCCGCTAGCACCCTTGCGAAACGGCAAAACCGACGAGGACAAGATGAAACCCCTTCGCCTTCTTCCCCTGCTGGCCGGCGCCCTGCTGGCGCAAGCGGCCGTCGCGCAGGATGCGCAGACGATCACCGTATACACCTCGCAGCCGCAGGACCAGATGGCCGCCGTGGTCGAGGCGTTCAACAAGGACCACCCCCAGATCAAGGTCGAGGTGTTCCGCTCGGGCACGACCGAGCTGATGGCCAAGCTCGCGGCCGAGTTCGCCGCCGGCCAGACGCCCGCCGACGTGATGCTGATCGCCGATGCGGTGGCGATGACGCAGCTCAAGAACGACGGCCGCTTGCTGGCCTATGCCGAGGCGCCGGTCGCCGGCATCCCCGAGGCGCTGGTCGACCCCGACAAGACCTTCTTCGGCACCAAGATGATCACCACCGGCATCATCTACAACACCGCCATGGTGGCCGAGCCGCCGCAATCCTGGGCCGACCTGGCCCGGCCCGAGGTGGCGAACAGCCTGATCATGCCCAGCCCGCTCTATTCCGGCGCCGCGGTGATCCATGTCGGCACCATGGCCCAGCAGCCGGAATTCGGCTGGGACTATTACGAGACGCTGGCCAAGAACGGCGCGGTCGCGGGCCAGGGCAACGGCACCGTGGTCGAGGCGGTGGCGCGGGGCGAAAAGGCCTATGGCATCATCATCGAATACATGGCGCTGAACGCCAAGGCCAAGGGCTCGCCCGTCGATTTCGTCTTCCCGGCCGAGGGCGTGTCCATCGTGACCCAGCCCGTCGCCCTCCTGAAGGACAGCGACGCGGTCGAGGCGGCCAAGGTCTTTGTCGACTGGCAGCTCTCCAGGGCCGCGCAGGAACAGTCGGTCGCCCAGGGCTATTTCCCGATCCTGGAAGGCGTGGCCCAGCCCGAGGGCTATCCCGACCCGGCCGGGCTGAAGATCCTGCCCGCCGACGCGGCCCGGATGCTGGCCGAGGACAAGGCCAACAAGGAAGCCTTCGCCGAGATCTATGGCGGCTGATCCGGCCCTGTCGCGGAACCTGCGGGGCGGCGAGCACCTGCTCGCCGTCCTTGTCCTCATCTGGGTGGGGGGCCTGTCGGTCTGGCCCCTGGCCCGGCTTTTCGTCGAGGCCTTCGCTGCGGGCGAGGACGGCCGCGCCTTCGGCCTGATGGCCGAGGTTCTGTCGGCGCGTGCGACGCGGCGGGCGCTGGTCAACACGCTCATGGCCTCGGCCGGGTCGGTGGCGGTGTCGCTGGTCCTTGGCGCGGCGCTGGCGCTGGCGACCGGGCTTTTCGCGCTGCGCGGGCGGGTGGCGATGAGCTTCCTGATCCTCACGCCCCTGCTGATCCCGTCGCAGACCCTGGCGCTGGCCTGGATCGAGATGTCGGGCAACAGTTCGCCCATCCTGCGCCCGCTTGGCCTTGCGCCGCCGCCGGGCACGACCAATCCGCTTTATTCCGGCTGGGGCATCGCCTTCCTGATGGGGATCGAGCATATGCCGCTGGTCTTCATCGCCATGCGCGCGGCGCTGACCGGCCTGCCGGCCGACCTGGTCGAGGCGGCGCGGGTCGCGGGCGCCGGCCGGGCGCGGATCGTCGCCTGCATCCTGCTGCCGCTGGCGCTGCCCGCGGCGCTGGCCGGGGCGATCCTGGCCTTTGCCGCGGCGGTGGGGAATTTCGGCGTGCCTGCGCTGCTGGGCATTCCGGGACGCTTCCCGATGCTGACGACGCTGATCTACCAGCGGCTGAACGGCTTTGGCCCCTCGGTCGCGGGGCAGGTGGCGGTGCTGGCGATGATCCTGGTCGCGCTGGCGCTGGCCGCGCTGGCGCTGCGCGCGCTGGTGCTGGCGCGGCTGGCGGTGCCGACGGGAAGCGGCGCGGCGATGCAGCCCTTCGACCCAGGCCGCGCCCGGCCCTGGATCGAGGCGGCGGTCTGGGCGGTCCTTGCGGTGATCGCGGTCCTGCCGATGCTGGCCCTGCTGGCGACGGCGCTGTCGCCCGCCCTGGGGGTCGAGCTGCGGCCGTCCACCCTGACCCTGCGCAATTTCGCCGATGCCTTCGCCAATCCGACCATCGTGCGGGCCTTTGCCAATTCGCTTCAGCTGTCGGTGGCGGCGGCGGTGCTTTGCGCGCTGGTGGCGCTGCCCTTTGCCTTCCTGCGGGTCATGGCGGGAAACCCGCTGGTCCGCGCGCTGGACTGGCTGGCCGACGGGCCTTGGGTGGTGCCGGGCACGGTGGTCGCGCTGGCGATGATCCTGACCTTCCTGCGCCCGCTGCCGCTGATCGGCTCGCTTTACGGCACCGGGGCGATCCTGCTCGTGGCCTATCTGGCGCGGTTCCTGCCCCTGATCCTGCGCCCGGTCCTGGCAGCGGCGGCGGCGATCGAGCCGGCGCAGGACGAGGCGGCGCGGCTGTTCGGGGCCGGCCCGGTCCGGCGGATGGCGGCGATCCTGGCCCCCGCCGTCCTGCCCGCGCTTTCGGCCGGGGCGATGCTGGCGGTGATGACGGCGCTGAACGAGCTGACGCTTTCGGCGCTGCTCTGGTCCAGCGGCAACGAGACCATCGGCGTCATGGTCTTTGCTCTGCAATACGAAGGCAACTCGACCGCCGCGGCCGCGGTTTCGGCGGTGTCGGTGGCGCTGGTTCTGGGGATGGCGCTGGCGCTGGACCGGCTGGCGCCGCACCTGCCGCGCGGCACGCTGCCCTGGCGCGGCTGACGATCCATCCGGGGAAAAACCTTGAGCGGCAGCGGCTTATGCTGTTTGCTCGGAAAAGGGTCGACAGGTTGGAGTGCCGGATATGGTCATGATCGACGAGTTCACCGATACCGCCGTGATGGTCGAGGCGGCAATATCGGGCCTGGTCCTGCCGACGAATGCGGTTCCGCCCGGTGCGCCGGCCGCGACCGCGCATCTCGACATGATGGCGACCAGCGCGCAAAGGGCATTGGTCTTCGAAGCCCTCATGCGCCTGCTTTGGGCGCTTGGCGAGACGGGCGAAAAACCGACAATCGCGTCCTTCGTCCGCTTTCGGCTGCTGAGTTTCGATGATCTCCTGTCCACGCAGCGGGACTATATGAGAAGGCTCGGTTTCTCGTATCAGGAAGGCAACTTCACGCGGCATATCCGCGTCCTGAACGCGGATGTCCATGTCGGCTTCGCGCTTTTGGAGAGCGAGGAAGGCAGTCTTTACAAGAAGATCAAGGCAAGCGTCACCTTTACCTCATCGGAACTGAGGCAGGCCCTGCTGAACGTGGTCGCGATCCTGGCGGCGGAGGCAATATTGTCTTCGCCGCCCGTTTCCGGCGCGGAGACCCTGATATTCAATCCGGGCGGCGCGAAATATGTCTGCACGATAGACAGCTTCATCACCGACGATTATGCCGGCGCCCTTGAAGATGCGGTCAGGACGCTGTCCACCACCGAATTCGCCTCGGAACAGCATGAGCGCGAGGTCTGGATGGCCCGGCAGATGTGCCTGGCGGCGGCAGGCCATCCGCCCGGAAGGATCGACGGGATAAGGGGCGAAAACACCCGGCTTGCCGAGGAGGCCTATTCACGGGAACATGACGACATAAGGATCATGTGGTCATCGCCGGTCTTTGCCCGGCATGTGCTGCAACATGCGTTCAAATCCCCGGATTACGCCCGGCAGATGGAATAGGCCCCGCCGGCCGGGGGCGTTTCCGCCCCGCAGGCCCGCATCCGCGCGCCGCCCGGCGGATCAGGCCGGCGCGTTCTCGCGCCTGAGCGCCGGCAGGCCGACGCCGGTGGCATCGAAGCCGCCGTCCACCGCCAGCGTCTGCCCCGAGACGAAGCTGGCCTTGTCCGAACACAGGAAGACGATGGCCTCGGCGATCTCGCGCGCCTCGCCATAGCGGTTCAGCGGGATGGCGTCGTAATAGGCCGAGATGATCTCGGGCGCATGCACCGCCGCCGCCAGCTTGGTCTTGACCGGGCCGGGGGCGACGCAATTGACGCGGATGCCCAGTTCGCCCAGTTCCGCGGCGAATTGCTTGGTCAGGTGGATCACCGCCGCCTTGGAGGTGCCATAGGCCACCCGCAGGGTCGAGGCGCGCAGCCCGGAAATCGAGGCGATGTTGACGATGGCGCCGCCGGTCCGGGCCAGTTCCGGCGCCGCGGCCTGGGTGCAGAGGAACACCCCGTCCAGGTTCGTCGCCATCACCTCGCGCCATTCCTCGAAGCTGGTGCGGCCCGCGCGGGAAAACAGCGCCACGCCCGCGTTGTTGACCAGCGCATCGACGCGGCCGAAGCCGGCCACGGTCTCGGCCATCATGCGCGCGACCTGGTCGGGGTCCGAGACGTCGGCATCGACCGCCAGCACGTTCTCCATGCCGTCCGCGACCCGGTGCAGTTCCTCGGTGTCGCGGTCGACCATGGCAACGCGCCAGCCCTGCTCCAGGAAGATCTCGGTGGCGGCCAGGCCGATGCCGCGGCAGCCCCCGGTGACGATGGCGGTTTTCATGGCGTTTCCCCTGTCGGTTCGATGATGAGTTCCAGCGTCACGCCGACGGGGTTCGCGCCCCGTTCCAGCGTGCCGCGCGCGATATGGCCGTGGACGTCCACGACCTCGATCGGGACATGCGCCGCGCCCTGGACCAGCCGCGCGCCGTCCAGGCGCAGTTCGGTGGCCAGGCAGTCCATGCGATGCCCCTCGGCGAAGCGGATATGGTCGATGCTGCCCACGCCGTGCAGCCGCGCCGTGGCGATGCCGTGCCGGGCGGCGAGGCTCTCGATGCCCGCGACCACGTCCTCGCCGGGCAGGATACGGGCGAAAAGGCCGGGGCCGGCGCCGCCGCCCTGCGGGGTGAACAGCGTGAAGGCGGTTTCCGGGTCGGGCAGGGCCTCGAACCAGGTTTCGGCCGCGCCGAGGCCCGAGACCGCCGCGTCCTCGGCGATGACGCAATCCAGGGGCAGCAGGTGGCCCATGGCGGTATCGCCTCCGCCCGACCAGATGCCGTGGCAATGCAGGAAGGGGGCGCCGTCCTTGCGGCCCACGCTGGCGGTGGCGCTGTCGATGGTCCAGCGGCCCGCGGGCGCATGGGTCGCGGAATACCAGGCCGCGTGCAGCCCGTCGGTCGACAGTGCCGGCAGCACATAGCGCATCGGTTCGCAGCGGACCCCCGCCAGCGACAGGACGCCGCCCTTGCAGCCGTGAGCGGCGAACAGATCGCCCACCGCCTGCATGACCGTCTGGCCCGCGCGCAGCCTGCCGTGGATGGGCCGCAGCGCGGCGCGCCGGGCCTGCACGCGCTCGGCCGCGCGGGGGCCGGGATGGACCATGTTCATGCCGGGGCCTGCTCCAGCAAGCCGCGCGCCTCCAGCTCCTCGCGGATCATCTTCTTGGTGATCTTGCCATAGGCCGATTTCGGCAGCGCCTCCCAGAACAGGAAGCGCTTGGGCAGCTTGTAGCGCGACAGTTTCGGGGCCAGGAATGCCGCCAGTTCCTCTTCGGCCACGGGGGTTTGGGCGACGCAGATCGCCCAGCCCACCTCGCCCCAGAGCGGGTCGGGCACGCCCAGCACCGCGACCTCGGAAATGGCGGGATGGGTCAGGATCTTTTCCTCGATCTCGCGCGGATAGACGTTCGAGCCGCCCGAGATGAACATGTCCGACTCGCGCCCGGTGATATACAGGAACCCCGCCTCGTCCATGTGGCCCAGGTCGCCGGTGCGGAACCAGCCGTCGCGGAACGCCTTCGCATTGGCCTGCGGGTTGCGGTAATAGCCGGCGAAGACGGCGGGGCCGATGACGCAGATCTCGCCGGTCTGGCCGGGCGGCAATTCGCGGCCCTGGTCGTCCTGGACCTGGATCTCGATGCCCGTCCGGGCATGGCCGCAGGTCCCGAGGCGGGTGGCAGGGCCGTCCTCGGCCTCGTGCAGATGCGCGGGCAGGACGGTGATGTTGCCGGTGCATTCGCCCAGGCCGAAATATTGCACCAGCACCTTGCCCAGGACGCGCAGCGCCCTTTGCTGGTCCACGCGATACATCGGTGCGCCGGCATAGATCACATAGCGCAGCGACGAGGTGTCGGCCGCCACCGTCGCCGGATGCTCGACCAGCAGTTTCAGGATGGTCGGCACGGTGAACATGGTGGACACCCGCCATTCCCGCACCAGATCCCAGACCTGCGCCGCGTCGAAACGCTCGGTCGGCAGCAGCACGGTCTTGACCCCCCGCGCCACCTGCGTCAGCTGATGCACGCCCGCGCCATGCGACAGGGGCGCCACGACCAGCGAGGCGTCCTCGCCCGTCAGGCCCGGCATCAGGTCGGCCAGGTGGTTCGTCACCACGAAGGCCATCTGGCCATGGGTCAGAACGCTGGCCTTGGGCCGGCCCGTGGTGCCCGAGGTAAAGAAGAACCAGCAGGGATCGTCGCGATCCACCACGGCGACCTGCGGGCGGCTTCCCCAATGCTCGGCGGTGATCGCCTGCACCGAGGGGCCGAAACCGGCCTCGCCGAAGACCAGCGTGGTCACGCCGCAGGCCGCCGCGTGGTCGGGGAATGCGGCGTTGCAGAACATCAGCGTCGCGCCCGAGGATTGGGTCAGCCAGGCCACCTCCTCGGGCGTCTGGCGGAAATTCGCGGGCACCCAGACGCCGCCGGCGCGCCAGGTGGCGAACATGGCCTGCATCATCTCCATGCAGTTCTGCGACTGGCACATGACCCGGTCGCCCTTTTGCAGCCCGAAGCGGGTTTGCAACGCATGGGCCAGGGCGTCTGTGCGGGCCTCGAACTCGGCCCAGGTCCAGCGCGCCTCACCCATGACCAGCGCGATGCCGTCGGGGTCGCGCCGCGCGGCCTGGGTCAGGAAGGTGGCAAGGTTCATCACCCTGGTCGAAACCGGGCGCTGGCCGCCGGCCGGGTCGATGGCGGGTTCCGTCATTTCACGCGCTCCAGGATCGAGCAATAGCTGGCGACCGCCGCGCCGCCCATGTTGAAGACCCCGCCCAAGCTGGCGCCCGGCACCTGCATGGCGCCGGCATCGCCGGCCAGCTGCATCGCGACCATGACATGCTGCGAGACGCCGGTGGCGCCGATGGGATGGCCGCGCGACTTCAGCCCGCCCGAGGGGTTCACCGGCAGCGCGCCGTCGAACCGGGTCACGCCGTCGCGGATGACGCGCCAGCCCTGGCCACGTGGGGCCAGGCCCATGGCCTCGTATTCGATCATCTCGGCGGTGGTGAAGCAGTCATGCGTCTCGACCAGCGCCAGGTCCATGATGCCGAGCCCGGCCTGATCGAGCGCCGCCGCCCAGGCCCGGTGCGGGCCGTCGAAGGCGATGGGATCGCGCCGCGACAGCGCCAGCAGGTCGCCGGCCTGGGCGCGGGCGCGAAAGCGGATGGCGCGCTGCAATTCCGCCGCCACCTCGGGCGCGGCCAGCACCAGCGCCGCCGCCCCGTCCGAGACCAGCGAGCAATCGGTGCGCCGCAGCGGCCCGGCGACGCGCGGGTTCTTGTCCGAGATGGTGTTGCAGAAGGCCAGGTCGAAGGGCTTTTGCATATGCGCATAGGGGTTGCGCATGCCGTTTTCATGGTTCTTGGCGGCGATCGTCGCCAGTTCCTCGGAACGGTCGCCGTGGCGCTGGAAATAGCTCTCGGTGATGCGGCCGAAGACGCCGGCGAAGCCGCCGGGGATCTCGCCCTCCTCGGGGACGTAGCTGGCGGACAGCAGGATGTCGCCGACCTGGTCGCCGGGGGTCGCGCTCATCTTCTCGGCGCCGATCACCAGGGCGACCTTGCCGCGGCCCGAGGCGATGAAATCCGCCGCCGCATACAGCGCGGCCGAGCCGGTGGCGCAGGCGTTTTCCGTGCGCATGAAGGGCACGCCTGCCAGTTCCGGCGTGCCCATGGCGACCAGCGCGCCCTGGAAATCCTGGCGCGAGAAGCCGTTGTTGTAGACGCCGACGAAGATGCCGTCGACGGCATCGGGCGGCAGGCCGGCATGGTCCAGCGCGGGCCGCGCCACCTCGGCCATCAGGGCCAGCGTGTCGGGCGCCTCGGACTTGCCGAATTTCGTATGTGCCCAGCCGACGATCAGCGGATCTGTCATGCGATGTTCCTTTTCGGTTGCGTGTCCAGCGCGGCAAGGCGGGCTTCGACCAGCCGCGCCTCGCGGTGCAGCAGGGCGGCCAGCTCGGCCTGCCGGGCCTCGCCCATGCGGTTCTCGATGGCGGCGATGGACAGCGCGCCGGCCGGCCGCCCGTCCGGCCACAGGATCGCCACGCCCAGGCCCCACGACCCCGGCACCACCCGGCCGGGGTTCAGCGCATGGCCGGCCGCGCGCGCCTGCGCCAGATCCTCGGCCAGGGCCGGGGCAAGGCCGGGGGCCAG
>NZ_VCBQ01000149.1:0-8657 GCF_006386455.1 Paracoccus sp. FO-3
CTGCCGGAGTGAGCCTGTGAACGCCAGCGGTTCGAGAGAACAGGCGAACGCGATTGTAGGCGCGGTCGCGGCCGACGAAGATCGTATCCACCGCCGTCTTCATGTTGTCGTAGATCCCACGAGCGCAGCCGCCGAAGAAGGCGAAGGCCTTGTCATGAGCGTCGAAGATCGAAGCCATCGCGGCGCCATCGGTCCGAACCCGATGGCTGAGGCTCCTGCGTCTCGCGCGGGCAGGCCCGGACAAACAGCATCCGGCTGTGGCAGAGGCGGACATGCGCCACCTTCACGGTGGTGGTCACCCCATCGATCACCACGATCTCGTGGCTCCGGTCGATGGGGTCGAGCCTCGCCCGGATCGAAGACCAGCGGCACACAGGCGGCGGCCGAAGCTTCCTGTTCTTCCCTGGACCACGAGGCCGCGTAACGCCGGACAGCATCGTAACCACTGTCATAGCCGAAGGACCGGAGTGCCTCGAAGATCCTGATCAGGGTCAGGCGTTCGCGCTTCGGCTTCCGGGCGTTTGCCGCCAGCATCTCGTCGAGCTTGGTTCTCCAAGGGCCGATCTTCGGCAGCGGCTGGATTGTCCGTTCATGGGTCAGTTCCGTCGCGCCGGACCGGATCACCTTCCGCACCGTTCGGCGTGGCCTCGAACCAATGGCGGCTCACGCCTCACTCCGCGAGACCCGAAACTCCCGGCAGATCTGCTTGATCGTCCTCTACTCCTGGAAATACGCCCGACGGATCTTCGCAGTCGTCTCCACAACCAGCATCCCGCACTGTGCCCCCGATGACCACGGGGGCATCATGACCATCAGTGAAAGAGGGGCCGTTTGGGAAGCCGATCACCCCGTTACGGGGGCAGTTGGCCATGCCGGCTTACATTTGACATGCCGACATGCAAATAAGGCCGGTCTCGGCCGGGAGGCCGGATTCCGGCCGTGCCACATGAAATTTCGAACACCGGCTCAAAATCGTCCTTCACGCAGGCGTGATGTGGGAATATGCACTATGCTGACCATGACGAATGATGGATTCTCTGGATAAAGGCCAAGATCTTTGCTGCCGTAGACATCCTTACCAGCGAGGAGACGCTTTCCGAGCGCACGACCAAGCTGCTGGCAATCATTTTTCTGCTTGTTGCCACTGCTCTATGCTTCAAGAACTATTCTGCGCCGAGCCTGCACTTTTTCTCGAAGAACTATTCGATCAAGCCCACCCTGATCTCCGGTGCCGCCGCATTGGCCATGCTGACGCCTCTTTATGCCCGTGGTATCCTCAGGTGGAGCAAATCGATCTATGGGCTGATCGTTTTTGTTCTGCTCTGGACCGTGTATTCGGGCGATCATATCCATCGCCCTGAATGCCAGTTCGGATATCCCCGAATATCTTGTTGCGGCGGCGACGCTCTTGTCCTGGCTCGGGATTCGTGGTGTGGCGGGTTTTGCGTGGATCCTTGCCTTCGCGGCCTGCATATTTTCGATCGTGAGCACGAGTGCAGCGACGAGCGCTTATGGCTATCTCTTTGACGTTTGCGCCTTCCTGGAGTGCATCCTTCACGCAGGGCTGAGTCCGGCGGATTTCGTCAGGGATGTCAGCGACGAATTCCACGCCAGAACAAAACCAGCAAGAGAGCGGATCGGCGAAGATGTCAGTGCCGCCGGCGAACTGGGGAAACGCTTCCTGTAAGCGGTTGCGTTACGGGCTTGCCAGCCGCGCACCCAGATCCCGCACCATCTGCTGCAGCCGATGGGGGGCCAGCACCTCGACCTCTCCACCCCAGCGGGCAAGATGCCAGGCTATTTCCTGCAGGCCGTCGGCGCGGAAACGCACGATCAGGCTGCCGTCGTCCTGCGGCTCGTGCCTCTCGGCAGGGTGGAAGCGATAGCTGGCTGCATCGCGGGCAACGCGCGGGGAAAAGCGCCGGACGATGCCCTCGGGTTCCTCCTGCCAGATCCCAGTTGTGGGCATAACTTTTCAGGTTGAAGCCCTGGGGCGCCACGAAAGGCGCGTTCGACAGCTCCATCTTCGACGGCGACCCAGATGGCCGACGAAGATCGTCTTGCGCAATTGTGCCATGATCGGCGGGTCAAGGTTTTCGTGCGAACCGGGACGCAGGGCAATCGTTGCCCGCCGAGCTCAAGGAACGGGGCGCCCGCCCTTTGCTTTGCTGCTCTCAGTCCAAAGCCTTGCATGCCTGGGCGATGGCGGCGCAGGCCGCTTCGATGATCTCCATCGAGGTTGCGGTCGAGATGCGGAAATAGGGTTCTAGCCCGTAGGCCCCGCCATGCACCGAGGCGACGCCCGCCGCTTCCAGAAGATACAGGCTGAAATCCAGGTCGTTCCTGATCGTCTTTCCGTCCGGCGTCCTCTTGCCGATCATGCCCGCGCAGCTGGGATAGAGATAGAAGGCGCCGTCCGGCAGGCTGCAGCTGAGGCCGGGAATCGCGTTGATCAGCGCATGGGCGCGGTCGCGCCGCTGGCGATAGACCGCCACGGCCTCGTCGACCGAGCGCTGGTCCGAGGTCAGGGCGGCGGCGGCCGCCGCCTGGCTGATCGACGAGGGGCAGGACGACATTTGCGATTGCAGCTTGTTGATCGCATCGATCAGCGCCAGCGGCCCGACGCCGTAGCCGATCCGCCAGCCGGTCATGGCATAGGACTTGGACACGCCGTTGACGACCAGGGCCTGCGGCTTCAGCTCGGGCAGGACGGTCAGGATGCTGCAGGGCTCGAAACCGGCGAACCAGATCCGGTCGTAGATTTCGTCGCAGAGGACCATCACATGCGGATGCCGCAGCAGCACCTGTCCCAGCGCCCGCAGCTCGTCCGCGCTGTAGGCGGCGCCGGTCGGGTTGGAGGGAGAGTTCAGGATCACCCAGCGGGTGTTCGCGGTGATCGCGGCCTCCAGCGCGTCGGGGGTCAGCTTGAAGCCGACCTCCTCGCCGCAGGGAACGATGACCGGCGTGCCGCCGTTGGCGATGACCATGTCGGGATAGGACACCCAATAGGGCGCCGGGACGATGACCTCGTCGCCGGGTTCGACGGTGGCCATCAGCGCCACGAACAGCACCTGCTTGGCGCCGCCGCCGACGCAGATCTCGTTGAGCCCGCAGTCGATGCCCAGCCGCGTCCTGAAGTCGTGCTGGATGGCCTTGCGAAGCTCGACCGTGCCGTTGACCGAGGTGTATTTCGTCTCGCCATTCTCCATCGCCCTGATGGCGGCGGCCTTGATGTGGTCGGGCGTGTCGAAATCGGGCTCGCCCACGGTGAGGTTGAAGATCCTGCGTCCCTCGGCCTGCAGGTCGCGGACCTTCTGCGCGGCGGCGGTGCTGGGCGAGACGCGGATGCTGGTGACGCGCGAGGCGAGTTTGATGTTGCTCAAGGCAATCTCCATCGGTGCGGATTGTTCGGATGCCGGCGGGGCGGCGCGTTACTTGTTGCCGGTCAGGATCACGTCGTCGCCCACGCGCTTGGCGGTGCGCAGGCCGCCGGGGACTTGCAGCGTCGGCAGCAGCTCGATCAGGTTGATGTTGACGTATTGCGGCGTCCCGACCGCATATTCCACGGCGTCGGCGATGTCCGAGACCTGCGGCATCTCGAAGCCTTCGTAATATTTGCGCTTCGCCTCGGCGGGGTCGATCTTCTCGACCTTGGCGAAGATGTCGGTCTCGACCCGGCCGGGGCTGATCTCGGTCACCCGGACCCGGCGGCCGAAGGCATCGACGCGCAATTGGCGCGAGACGGTATGCATCGCCGCCTTGGTGGCGTGATAGGCGATATGGCCGCCGAACTCGTAATGCCCGGCCATCGAGGTGATGTTGACGATATGGCCGCGGTCGCGCTCCATCATGCCCGGCAACAGCAGGCGGGCCAGGTGCAGGGCGGCGCGCAGGTTGACGTCGATCTGCTCGTCGATGTCGAAGGCGCTGGAGGTGAGGATGCTGCCCGGCCGCGATACGCCGGCATTGTTCACCAGCACGTCGATTTCCAGATCCTTCACCAGCGCGGACACGGCCTCGGTGTCGGAAACGTCGATCACATGCGGGATCGCGCCGCAATGCGCCGCCAGTTCCTGCAGCTTTTCGGCGTTGCGGGCCAGGGCGTGAACGGCCAGGCCCTTCGCGCGCAGCCGCTCGGCGATCGCCCAGCCCATTCCGCCCGAGGCGCCCGTTACCAATGCCGTCTTGTAATCCGCGAATGCCATGGTTCTGTCTTTCTTCTCGTGAATGCGCCGGGGGTCAGATGTGACGGGTCAGCGGGGCGATGGTCGCGCCGCCGGCCGTGATGCCTTTGCGCAGGCGCTGCGCCAGCTCGACGGCGCCCGCGGTGTCGGAATGGACCAGGATGGACTGCACCGGCATCGGGATGACCTGGCCGTCCACCGTGTCGACCTGCCGGTCGCGGATGACCCGCATGACGCGGGCCACCACCTGCTCGGCGTCGTGAATGACCGCCCCTGGCTGGCTGCGGGGGGCAAGCTGGCCGCTGGCCAGATAGCCGCGGTCGGCCAGGAACAGGCGGACCACGTTGCCGCCCATCTCCAGCGCGGCCTGTTCCAGGGCGCTGCCCGGCAGGACCAGGAACGCGATCTCGGGGTCGAAGGCCATGGTCGCGCGCGCCACTGCCGCCGCAATGGCGGGATCGGAGCTTGCGAGATTGCCAAGCGCACCATGCGGGTTCATGTGGGTGACGCGATGCCCGGCGCGGCCCGCCAGCCCGGCCAGCGCGCCCAGCTGATACAGCAGATGGCATTCCAGTTCCGGCAGGTCCATGTCCATCCGGCGGCGGCCGAAACCCATGCGGTCGGGAAAGCTGACATGCGCGCCCAGGTCGACGCCATGCTCCCTGGCCAGCCGGATCGTGCGGTCCATGATGACCGGATCGCCGGCATGGTAGCCGCAGGCCACGTTGGCCGAGCTGATCTGCGCCATCAGCGCCTCGTCGTCGGCGATGCGGTAGGGGCCGAAGCCCTCTCCCATGTCCGAGTTGATGTCGATGATCATGGCCTGGTCTCCAATGTCAGGACGGGGTCGCCGTGGCCGAACAGGGTGCCCGGCGCCGGGATGCCGGACGCTATGATGCCATCCGCCGGGGCGGTGACGGCGGCGCGGACGGCGCCCTGCGCGACATAGCCCAGAAGGTCGGCGGCGCGGACGGCGTCGCCGGGTGCGATCGCGGGCAGCCCGTCGTCGCTGCCGCGCGGCAGGAAGGTGCCGATATCGGGGCTGCACGCGGCGGCGGTGGCGGTCGCGGGCTTTGCCTCGGCCGCGGTGGCCGGTGCGGGCCCGGCCGGCAGGGCCAGGCGCAGGAACATGTCCCCGCCCTCTATTTCCAGCGTGCCGACGCCATGCGCGCGCATCGCGTCCAGAAGCCGGGCGAGGTCTTGCTTGTCGAACATCAGAGCCATCCCCTCTGCCGGGTCAGAAATCCTTCCAACTGCGTGCGAATCCCGGCCAGCCATTCCTGTTGCGTCCTTGCGGCCAGGGCCGCCTCGGCCAGCGTCACCTGGCGAAAGCGCAGGCGGTCGCCCGGCCGGGCCTGCGCGATGCGCCACAGGTCGGGCTCGATGACCGCCGCGATCTTGGGATAGCCGCCCATGGTCGCGGAATCGGCCAGCTGGATGATCGGCTGCCCGCCGCCCGGCACCTGCACGATCCCCGGCGCGATCCCGTGCGAGCGCAATTCGCCGGACGCCTCATAGGCCAGGGTCTCGCCTTCCAGCCGATAGCCCTGGCGGTTGCTTTGCTGGCTGACCGTGTAGGGCGTGGTCCAGAACGCCTCGCGCGAGGCCGGGGCGAAATCCCCATGCTCGGCCGAGGGCAGGGCGCGCAGTTCGATCTCTGCGGCACCCGCGGCGCGCAGCGCGGGCATGGTCAGGCTAAGCCCCAGAGGCGGCAGCGGCAGCGTCTCCGACGCGGCGCGCAGCACGTCGCCGGCGGCAAGGACGCGGCCTTCGAGCCCGCCGAAGCCTTCGCGCAGTTGCGTGCTGCGCGAGCCCAGCACCGCCGGCACGTCGATCCCGCCGGGCAGCGCCAGATAGCTGCGGGCGCCGGATGTCATCGGGCCAAGCTCCAGCACATCGCCCGCAGCGGCCATGCCCGCCCAGACGCGGGGCAGGGGTCGTCCGGCCAGCGTCGCGCCGCAGGCCGCGCCCGCCAGCGCAAAGGCCCCGGCCTGCCGGAACCGGAACCGCGCCGGGGTCAAGGGGATCTCCAGCGTCGCGGCATCGACGTCATTGCCCAGCAGCATGTTCGCGACGCCGTGCGACAGGGCATCCATGACGCCGGCGCGGCCAAGGCCCTGCGACCAGTAGCCGTCGCGCCCCAGATCCTGCACCGTCGCGGCGGGCGGAATGAACAGAACCTCGATCATGCCTTGACCTCAACGGGGTTGAAGCGGATCCGGTCGCCGGGCCGCAGCAGCGCGGCGGGCGTGCGCTCGGGGTCGAAGAAGGACAGGTCGGTGCTGCCGATGGTGTTCCAGCCGCTGGGGCCCGCCGAGGCCGAGACCCCGGTCTGCAATCCCGCCAGCGACAGCGATCCGCCCGGCAGCCGGGGCAGCGGCACCTTGCGCCGCGGCGTTTCCAGCCGGGGATCGAGACCGCCCAGATAGCAATAGCCGGCATGGCTGCCGACCGCATAGACGGTGTATTCCGGCGCGGCATGCAGGCGCACGACCTGATCCACGGGCAGGCCGGTCATCCCGGCCACCTCGGCCAGATGCGGGCCGTCATAGGCCATGTCGATCGCCAGAAGCCGGCCCTCGACCTGCTTGCGGATGCCGCTTTTCCACAGCGCGGCCAGATCCCTCTCGATCCGGTCCAGCCCGGTCGGGACATGGTCCAGAAGCAGGGTGACATTGGTCATGCCAGGCACGGCCTCGCGGACACCCTTCCAGGTGGCGGCCTCGTCGGCGATGGCCCAGATGCGCTGCTGGTTGGCGAGATCGAACGGGCAGGAGGGCTGGAACAGCACCGCCCGGCTGCCGATCATGGAGAGCTTCGCGTCAGGCATGGCGGGACTTCCGTGCTTCGAGCCAGTGTTCGAGATGGTGGATGCTGACCCCCCCGGCCGAAAAGCCGGGGTCCGCCAGCATCTGCCGGTGCAGCGGGATATTGGTCGAGACGCCGGCCACCCGCGCCTCGTCCAGCGCGGTGCGGGCGCGGGCCAGCGCTTCGTCGCGGTCGGCGCCATGGGCGATGATCTTGCCGATCATCGAATCGTAGCTCGCCGGGATCACCGAGCCGGCGCCGACATGGGTATCCACGCGGATGCCCGGCCCGCCCGGCACATGCATCGCCGTGATCCGGCCGGGGCTGGGGGCGAAGCTGTCCGGGTCCTCGGCATTGATCCGGCATTCGACGGCATGGCCCAGGGTGCGCACCTGTTCCTGGGTGATCGGCAGCGGGTTGCCGCGCGCCACGTCGATCTGCATGGCCAGGATGTCCAGTCCCGTGACCATTTCCGTCACCGGGTGTTCGACCTGGATACGGGTGTTCATCTCGATGAAATAGAACTGCCCGTCCTCGAAGAGGAACTCGAAGGTGCCCGCGCCGACATAGCCGATCCGGCGGCAGGAGGCGGCGCAGCGTTCGCCGATTTCCGCGATCAGCGCGCGGTCGATCCCCGGCGCGGGGGCTTCCTCGATCAGCTTTTGGTGGCGGCGCTGCATCGAACAGTCGCGGTCGCCCAGCCAGAGCGCATGGCCATGCGCATCGGCAAGCACCTGGATTTCCACATGGCGCGGCCTTTCGAGGAATTTCTCGATATAGATGTCCGCATTGCCGAAAAAGCGGCTCGCCTCCTGCCGCGTGACCATGAAGGCGCCGGCCAGCTCGGCTTCGGCCCGCACGACGCGCATGCCGCGCCCGCCGCCGCCGCCGGCCGCCTTCAGGATGACGGGATAGCCGATCCCGGCGGCGATCCGGCGGATTTCCTCGGGATCGTCCGGCAGCACGCTGTCGGGGCCGGGCACGCAGGGCACGCCGGCGGCGATCATGGCGCGCTTGGCCTCGACCTTGTCGCCCATCATCCGCATGACCGAGGCGCTGGGTCCGACCAGCCGCCGGCCGGCCGCCTCGACGGCCTCGGCGAATTCCGGGCGTTCCGAGAGGAAGCCATAGCCGGGATGGATCAGGCCCGCGCCGCTGGCCTCGGCGGCCGCGAGAAGGGCGGGGATGTTCAGATAGCTCTTGGCGGCGGGCGCGGGACCGATGCAGATCGCCTGGTCGGCCAGCGGCAGCCATGCCGCGTCGCGATCCGCCTCGGAATGCGCGCAGACGACGCGCAGGCCCAGCCGGCGGCAGGCGCGGATGATGCGCAGGGCGATCTCGCCCCGATTGGCGACCAGCAGGCAGTCCATGTCGATCGCGGCCATCAGCGGATCCTCATCAGGGGCGCGCCGGCCTCGACCGTCGCGCCGTCGCCGACCAGGATGGCCTCGACGGTGCCTGCTTGGGGCGCGGGTATGGGGGTCATCATCTTCATCGCCTCGATGATGCAGATCGTCTGGCCGGCCTCGACGCGGGCGCCCGGCTCGACAAAGGCCGCCCCGCCGGATTCGGGGCGCAGGTGGCACAGGCCGGCCAGCGGGGCGGTGACGGCATCCGCCTCGGGTGCCGGGACCGGCGGCGCTGCCGCCGCGGCGGCGGGTGGCG
>NZ_VCBQ01000015.1:0-70225 GCF_006386455.1 Paracoccus sp. FO-3
CACATGCCCGCCGGGCGAAATCGCCGCTTTCCAGTCGGACAGGACCGGGGCGGTTGCGATATCTTCTTCGGTCGGCCCGGCCTCGGCGGCGGTAATGGCGCGCAGCACCTTGTCGAACCATTCACGGTCGCTGGGTGAGAGCTTCATGATGATGTCTCCGTTTCGATGGCATGAGGAGGGCGGCTGGGGCGATGCCGCAGGCGCGTTGGATTCAGGGAGGTCAGAAAAAGGGAATGGCCGGCTCAGTGGAGCGTCGGTCCCTGCTCCAGATCGGCGGCGCGTTGCAGCATCCGGGTGGCGATCCGCAGGCTGGGGTGATGCTGTTGCAGGGAGGGATGGGAGAGGACCTCGCAGATCGCTTCAACAGCCGTCTCGGAAAGTGCGCGTTTCTTGCCCTCGCGGCGAACGAATGCGACCAGTTCCGCAAGGGTGAGATGACGCAGCCGGATCGGCGGGCAGCGGCTGAGAAGCGGCTCCGGCAGCAACCGGTAATCATTCGAGGTCAGCACCCAGATCACCCAGCTCATGTCGAACTTCACCTGGTAATAGGGGCAGCTCCAGCGCGTCGCGGTCAGCGGCTCCAGCAGCGGCAAAAGCGCCTCGGCCAGGCCGAAGGCCTGGCCCTTCATGGACACCGCCACGCCTGCCTTTTCCACCTCGTCCACAATCATGACCGGGTTGGCGATGCGGCTTTGCAGAATGGTTTCGATCAGGCGCCCCGGGCAGGACCCGCCCCAGCCACGCTGCGAACCGACGATGCCGAAGCTGGCATTCTCGCCGGTGGCCTCGATCACGGAAGTTGGCGCAGATAGCAACTCGCCAAGACGGCGCGCAAAAAAACTCTTGCTGATCCCGGGCGGGCCTTGAAGCAGAAGGGGCGGCACGCGGAGCCCGGGACAACCCTCGCGCACCGAGCGGCGCGCAGCGTGCCAGACCACCTCGGTGGCCGGGGCCATCCAGGGCATGTCCTTGTGCAAGGCTGCGGCCAATTCGTCGGCGTGATGCTCGTTCCGGATGGAGATCAGCCGGGCGCCGTCCTTCAACACCTCCAGCCGCTCGCGATCATCGGACTTCAGATGTTCGAGACCGGAGGCCGCCTTGCGGCATTCCAGGATCCGCTTGACCCGGCGCTGGATGCGCGCCGCATCATCGGCGCTGATCCCGATGATATCCATCGGATCGACGTCTGCCCTGTCGCAGGCGGCGTCGTCCTCGTCGGGTGGGGCCAGAAACTCTGGGGGAAGCCGCTTGCAGCGCAGCTTGCGTAGATGCTTCTTGAAGCGGGTGTCGAGCTCGATGCGGCCTTCGCTTGCGCTGAAGAAGCGGGCCTCGATGAAGGGGGTGGTTCTGGACATGGGAATACTCCGGGCATGAGGGGGCTGTCGGCCGGGGCAAGCCCGGCCGGGGAAGACGTGTTGGGGGGTGTAGGTCAGGCGCCGGTGAAGATCAGGCCGCGCAGATTCGCTTCGGCCAGGTGAACTGCCCGCCGTTCAGGCGCTTCATGGTCAGGACCAGGCCGGCGCCGTCCCAGACCAGCAGCGGCCACCAGCACGTCCATGACCTTGCGGAAACCGATCGGCTCAGATGCCAGGAAAATGCGAAAGCTGCCGGTGGGGGAGCTCATTGCGCGGCCCTCAAGCGGGTAGGGGGTGGCCGGCAGGCATGCATCAGGCGAACAGTCCGAGCAAATTCCGAAAGCAGGCTTTCCAGCATCCTCGGGTCGATGGGCATATGGCCTGCGGCCTCGATCATGCGTATCTGGCGCGCGATGCCGTTCAAATGCGAGGGTGCCAGTGCCTGTTGCTGGGCGAAGGAAAGACCCAGACGGATCAAGCCCTGCAAGCTGCGGGCCCAGCGGTCAGATCGGTCAATCACCAGCAGTCGCGGTGTCAACACAGGGCGGCGCCCGAGGCGGGGATCATCCATCAGCACTCCCCAAAGCGCAGGAAACCCTTGCATGGAAAGGCAGGGCTGCCAGGCCTCAAGGACGATCGCCTGTGCGAGATCGTTGGGGCAGGGCGGGTCTGCGCCAAGCAAGGCGAGAATGCGCCCGAAATGCGTCTCGACGGTCGATGCGCGGGCTGCTGTGAGCTTTGAGTGGCCGTGAGGGGATGGCGGCAACTGCTCGGCAGTCGGAGCGAGTGAGTTGATAGAAGGGGACAGCATCTTCAGCGGACCTTTCAGCATAACCTGCCGTTCAGGGAACAAAGATTCTCCGACGCAGCAGCGACAACATTGTAGCTGGCCAGCCAGTGCTCCGAGGCTATCGCTGGTCAGTGCCTGAGATGTTGCTGAAATGTTCCCACTGCGTCAATCGGGCCGAACGAGTATCGCGGTGGCCTCGGCCTCTGGTTGGAAGGGGAAGACGAGAAAGTCGCGCATGACTGCAAGCGATTGAAATATCTCAACATCGATCAAGACGACGATCCAATGGCACACATATGGCCGACCGATGGTCGCCGAAACGGCCATAATGGCTTCTTTTTGCCCGCCGATTCAAAAACCATGGCTGGTCGCGATTCAAAATAGAATCCACCCCTTCTACATGAGCTTCACGGATAATCCGTCTTATGTAAGTAAAATCAGCCTAGAACCCAACCGCACAAGCCCATGCGACCTGCGACCTATTGGCCAGGTCCGGCGCAGGCACTTCCTTTCCGCTTTTCCGCATCATAGTCTGCCAGACGAATCCACCGCAAATTTCCACAGCCACCGCCCGCAAGACCCAGCGGCGGTCACGAGCAAGGAGAGCCCATGGCCGTTCGTCCTCCGGTTTGCGATTTCGGTGCCAGGGCGCCGGACTTCACCCTGCCTGATCCCGATGGGCGCATGTTCTCGTTCGGCGACATCGCCGGGCCGCGCGGCACGCTGGTCATGTTCATCTGCAACCATTGCCCCTATGTGCAGGCCGTCATCGACCGCATCCGGCGCGACGCCGCCGAATTGCAGCAGCTGGGCGTGGGCGTCGTGGCGATCTCGGCCAACGACGTCGGCGAATATCCCCAGGACGGGCCCGAGCAGATGAAGGCCGAGGCCCGGAAACACGGCTTCACCTTTCCTTATCTCTATGACGAAAGCCAGGATGTCGCGCGCGCCTATGGCGCCGAATGCACGCCGGATTTCTTCGGCTACAATGCCGCGGGCGAATTGCAGTATCGCGGCAGGCTGGACGCCTCGGGCCGCAATCCGGCACCGCCGGACGCCCCGCGCGAACTGTTCGCGGCCATGGCGCAGATCGCCGAAACCGGGCAGGGCCCGCGCGAACAGGTGGCCTCGATGGGTTGCTCGATCAAATGGAAGGCTTGAATGAACATCTGCTTTGCCCCCTGCCCCGTGGTTTTCGACCTTGACGGCACGCTGATCGACAGCGTGCCCGACATCCATGCCTGCGTGAACGCGGTCTTGCGCCTGCATGGCGTGGCGCCCCTGACGCTGGACCAGGTGCGCGGCTTCGTCGGCGGCGGCGTCGACCTGCTGTGGCGGCGCGTCATCGGCACCACCGCGCTGCCGGTCGAGGCGCATCGCGACCTCGTCGCCTCGTTCATGACCCGCTATCACGACGCGACCGGCCTGACCCGGCTTTATCCCAATGTCGCCGAGGCGCTGGGGATCCTGGCCGATCGCGGCTATCCCCTGGGGCTTTGCACCAACAAGCCGCTGGGGCCGACGCGGGCGATCCTGGACCATTTCGGCATCACGCAGCTGTTCGGCGCCGTGGTGGGCGGCGATTCCCTGCCCCAGCGCAAGCCCGATCCGGCGCCCTTGCGCGCGGCCTTCGCCGGGCTGGGCGCCGACCCCGACAGGCTGCGCGGGGTCTATGTCGGCGACAGCGAATTCGACGAGGAATGCGCCAGCAACACCGGCGTGCCCTTCCTGCTGTTCACCCGCGGCTATCGCAAGACCCCGGTCGAGCAGATGACGCATCACGGCACCTTCGACGATTTCGCCCACCTGCCGCTGCTGGTCGAAGAGACGTCCGCGGTCGGCTAGGCGCGGTCGGCTAGGCCCGTCCGGCGCCATGGCGCTTGACAGAACGGCAAAACGCAAGGAACCGTCGCCACATGCCGCCGTCGCGGCCCGACCGCAGCCAAGGGAACCCTGCATGGACCTTCGACAACTGACCCCCGACCTGGCCGTCGCGGCCCAGATCCGCCCCGAGGATCTGCCGGCCCTGGCCGAGGCCGGCTTTCGCGTGCTGATCAACAACCGCCCCGACGAAGAGGTCGGCCCGGACGAGGATCACGAGGCGATGCGCGCGGCGGCCGAGGCGGCGGGGATGGAATATCACTTCAACCCCTTCACCCCCGGCCAGATCACGCCGCAGATGATCTCGGCCCAGGCCGAGGCCCTGGCCACGCCCGGACCCAAGCTGGCCTATTGCCGGTCCGGCAACCGCTCGACCGTGCTCTGGGCGCTGGCCCGCGCCGGGCAGGAGCCGGTTGCCGACCTGCTCGATACCGCCGCTCGGGCCGGCTACGACCTTTCGGGTATCCGGCCGCTCATCGAATCACTGGCCCCGCCGGATGCGTGATTGCCGTCGGGCTGGAACCTTGGCCGCCGCGGCGGGTTTCCCATGCGACAGCCAGCGATCGGGCGGATCTCCCGCCCGGCCGGCCCAGGGGAGGAATCCGTCATGAACTCGATCATCTATCTCGTCGGCCTTGTCGTCGTGGTGCTGTTCATCCTCGGGCTCCTGGGCCTGCGCTGACATCGGGCCTGCGATTGGCGCTGGCCTTTCGCGCCCCTCTGCGTTACCGGGGGCGCAAATTCTGAAAAAGGCCCCCTATGGACATCCGCAATATCGCGATCATCGCCCATGTCGACCATGGCAAGACGACCCTGGTCGATCAGCTTCTGAAGCAATCGGGCAGTTTCCGCGAAAACCAGGCCGTGGCCGAGCGGGTGATGGACAGCAACGACATCGAGCGCGAGCGCGGCATCACCATCCTGGCCAAGGCGACCTCGGTCGAGTGGAAGGGCACCCGCATCAATATCGTGGACACGCCCGGCCACGCCGATTTTGGCGGCGAGGTCGAGCGCATCCTGTCGATGGTCGATGGCGTCTGCCTGCTGGTCGATGCCGCCGAGGGCCCGATGCCGCAGACCAAGTTCGTGACCTCCAAGGCGCTCGCCCTGGGGCTGCGGCCCATCGTGGTGCTGAACAAGGTGGACAAGCCCGCCGCCGACCCGGACAAGGCGCTGGACGAGGTGTTCGACCTGTTCGCGAACCTGGGCGCCAGCGACGAACAGCTTGATTTCCCCCATCTTTACGCCTCGGGCATCGGCGGCTGGGCCGACGAGACGCTGGAAGGGCCGCGCAATGACATGTCGGCGCTGTTCGACCTGGTGCTGCGCCATGTCGAGGCGCCCAAGCAGATCGCGCGCCAGGACGAGCCCTTCCAGATGCTGGCGACCACGCTGGGCGCCGACCCGTTCATCGGCCGCATCCTGACCGGCCGGGTCGAGGCCGGCCGCGCCAAGGCCGGCGACACGATCAAGGCGCTGTCGCGCGACGGCGAGCGCATCGAGCAGTTCCGCATCTCGAAGGTGCTGGCCTTCCGCGGCCTGAACCAGCAGCCCATCGACGAGGCGGTGGCGGGCGACATCGTCACCATCGCCGGCATGTCCAAGGCGACCGTGGCCGATACGCTCTGCGCGCCCGAGGTGGAGACCCCCCTGCCCGCCCAGCCCATCGACCCGCCGACGATCAGCGTCACCTTCGGCATCAACGACAGCCCGCTGGCGGGCCGCGACGGCAACAAGGTGCAGTCGCGGGTGATTCGCGAACGGCTGATGAAAGAGGCCGAGACCAATGTCGCCATCAAGGTCGAGGACACGCCGGGCGGCGACGCCTTCGTCGTCTCGGGCCGCGGCGAATTGCAGATGGGCGTGCTGATCGAGAACATGCGCCGCGAGGGGTTCGAGCTGTCGATCTCGCGCCCGCGCGTGATCTTCCGCGACGAGGACGGCGTCCGGCTGGAGCCGATCGAGGAAGCCATCATCGACGTCGACGACGAATACACCGGCGCGGTCATCGACAAGCTGACCGGCGCCCGCAAGGGCGACCTGGTCGAGATGAAGCCCGCAGGCCATGGCAAGACCCGCATCGTCGCGCATGTGCCCTCGCGCGGGCTGATCGGCTATCAGGGCGAGTTCATGACCGACACCCGCGGCAACGGCGTGCTGAACCGCATCTTCCACAGCTGGGCGCCCTACAAGGGCCCGATCCAGGGCCGCCGCCAGGGCGTGCTGATTTCCATGGAGGACGGGGTTTCCGTCGCCTATGCGCTGTGGAACCTGGAAGAGCGCGGCAAGATGTTCATCGGCGCGCAGGAACAGGTCTACCAGGGCATGATCATCGGCGAGCATTCGCGCGACAACGACCTGGAAGTGAACCCGCTCAAGGGCAAGAAGCTGACCAACGTGCGCGCCTCGGGCACGGACGAGGCGGTGCGGCTGACGCCCCCGGTGCGCATGTCGCTGGAAGAGGCCATCGCCTATATCGACAATGACGAGCTGGTCGAGGTCACGCCGAAAAGCATCCGCCTGCGCAAGCGTCACCTGGACCCGCACGAACGCAAGCGCCAGTCCCGCGCCGAGGGTTGAGCTTCTTTCCGCCGCTTGGGATTACAGGCTTTCGCGGCGGAAAAACTCTGCTAGATTTGAGACGAATTGTTTCAGGAGCGGCTGATGGAAGGCCGGGGCAATATCTATCAAAGCTTGATCTTCGCCGCCCAGCAGCATCTGGAGGAAACCGGTCAGCTTCCCGTGGATCTCGCCGAGCTTGCCCCGCGCACCGAGGCGAGCGAGGACGAGATCCGCAGCATGTTCAGTTCGACCGAGGAACTGCATGAGGGGCTGATCTATCACGCCGTCACCCTGCTCAACGATGCGCTGCGCGAGGGCGTGATCCAGGCCAATACCAGCGACCCGATCGAACAGATGCATTCGATCGCCCACAGCTATCTGGGCTGGGCCGAGGCCAATCCGACGCTGTTCCGGCTTCTGGTCGATGGGCTTTGCGGTCCGATCAAGCCCGACAGCGCCTTGCATCGCTACACCAGCTCGATGCGCGACCTCTATCACCGCAAGCTGTCCGAGGCGCAGCGGCTGGGCATCCTGTCCCCCGATACCGACATCGAGATCTCGACCATGATGCTGCATTGCCTGGTCAAGGGCGGCAACATGATGTTCGTGACCCGCAGCACCGATCCCTGGTTCGACGGCGACGGCCGCTCGACGCGCGAACTTGCCGAACGGATCTTCACCGAGTTCATGGGCAACCTGGTCCGGGCCAATGCGCCCGCATCCGCACCCGCCGCCAGCGAAAAGGCCTGAGCGGCGGGCCGGTCCGCTCAGATCTGGCGTTCGGGCAGGTTCACCACCAGACCGTCCAGTTCCGGCGTCACCTTGATCTGGCAGGTCAGGCGCGAGCGCACCGGATCGGGCTGCCAGGCGAAGTCCAGCATGTCCTCTTCCATCGGATCCCTGGGCGGCAGGCGGTCCACCCATTCCGGCGCCACATAGACATGGCAGGTCGAACAGGCGCAGGCGCCGCCGCAATCCGCGTCGATGCCGGGCACGCCGTTGTCGCGCGCGCCCTCCATCACGGTCATGCCGGGTTTGACGTCGATTTCGTGGACGGTGCCGTTGTGCTCGATGTAAGTGATCTTGGCCATGGGTGCCTTCCTTGCGCTTCATGCCGCAGATAGGTCATCGCGCCGCCAGAGAAAAGCCCCGCCCGCGCGGCGGTTCCCCGCACCCGCCCGCCCCTGTCCTCGGACAGGGCCGCCTAGAAAAGCGATTTCTGCCCCTTGGGTTCGGGCGGCTTGCGGGCGGGCTTTGCCGGGGGCGCGTCGGGGCGCGCCGCCAGCCGGCCGTCCAGGAACTCGATCTCGAAGCGCGGGGTCTGCGCCGCCTCGGCCGCCTGGGTCAACAGGCCCGAGGGGCCATGCACGACGGCGAATCCGCGGCGCAGGGTCTCGCGATAGCCCAGCGTCTGGCGCAGGCGATCCAGCCGCTCCAGCGCCTCGCGGCGGGGCGGCAGCATGCGCGCGGCGGCAGCGGCAAGCCTTGCGGCCAGCCGGTCCAGCATGTCGCGGTCGCGCCGGGTCTGGCGCGCGGCATCGGCCAGCATCCGCGCGCGGGCACGCTCCAGCCGGCTGCCCAGCTCGGCCAGGCGCTCGGCCCGGCTCCGGCCAAGCCGCGCAAGGCAAAGCGGCAGCCGCTGCCCCTGCGCCTGCAACGCCTCGCGCCGGCTGCGCAGCATGGTGCGCAGCGCCGACAGCGACAGCGGCAGGGCGTTCAGCCGGTCGCGGCGGGCACGCACGAAACCGCGCAGCGCCGGCTCCAGCCGCTCGGCGAACAGGTCGAAGCGTTGCCGCGCCGGATCGGTCAGCGCCTGCGGCCGGCCAAGCGCGCGGCCCAGGTCGGTCAGCCGCTGGCGCTGGCGCTGGTTGCGGGCTTGGGCCGCGCGCATCATCCGGGCCCGGATCTCGGCCAGCCGGGCGGCCAGTTCGGCGCGCACCGGCACCGCCATCTCGGCCGCGGCGGTGGGCGTCGGCGCCCGGCGGTCCGAGGCGAAGTCGATCAGCGTGGTGTCGGTCTCGTGCCCCACGGCCGAGATCAGCGGGATCTCGCTGGCGGCGGCGGCACGGACCACCGCCTCCTCGTTGAAGCCCCACAGGTCTTCCAGGCTGCCGCCGCCGCGCGCGACGATGATCAGGTCGGGGCGCGGGATCGCCCCGCCCTGGGGCAGCGCGTTGAAGCCCTGGATCGCGGCCGTGACCTGCGGCGCGCAGCCCTCGCCCTGGACGGCTACCGGCCAGATCAGCACCCGCGTCGGGAAGCGGTCGCGGAGCCGGTGCAGGATGTCGCGGATCACTGCGCCCGAGGGCGAAGTGACGACGCCGATCACCCGCGGCAGATAGGGCAGCGGGCGCTTGCGCGATTCGTCGAACAGCCCCTCGGCCGCCAGCGCCTTGCGGCGCTTCTCCAGCATCATCATCAGCGCGCCGGCGCCGGCAGGCTCGATCTCCTCGACGATGAGCTGGTATTTCGACTGGCCGGGGAAGGTGGTCAGCCGGCCGGTGGCGATGACCTCGATCCCCTCCTCGGGGCGGGTGGAGAGCCGCGCGGCCTGCCCCTTCCAGGTCACGGCGGCGATCACCGCGCGGTCGTCCTTGAGGTCGAAATAGACATGCCCCGACGAGGGACGCGAGACGCGGCCGATCTCGCCGCGCACGCGGACGCGGCCGAACTCGCCCTCGAGCACGCGCTTCACCGCGCCCGAGATCTCGGAGACGGTGAATTCGTGGATATTGCTGGGGGCTGCGTCTTCGAAGAGTTCCATGTCCCCGGTTGTGGCGCGGGCCGCGGGCAGGATCAAGGGGCTTGGGGTATTGATCCGGCGCGGGCCAGTTCCTAGAAGGCGCGGGACCATTCGCAAAGGGGCCTTTCCGCATGAACATCCTGATCCTCGGCAGCGGCGGGCGCGAACATGCGCTGGCCTGGGCGATCCGGCAGAATCCGAAATGCGACCGGCTGTTCGTGGCGCCGGGCAATGCCGGGATGGAGCCGCTGGCGCGGCTGGCCGAGCTGGACATCCTGTCCGGCCCCGCCGTGATCGGCTTTTGCGAGGAAAACGCCATCGACCTGGTGGTGATCGGCCCCGAGGCGCCGCTGGCGGCCGGTGTCGCCGACGAATTGCGCGCGGCCGGCATCCTGGTCTTTGGCCCGTCCAGGGCGGCGGCGATGCTGGAGGCCTCGAAAAGCTTCACCAAGGAGGTCTGCGACGCCTGCGGCGCGCCGACCGCCGCCTGGGCGCGCTTCGACGCGGCCGAGCCTGCGCGCGCCTATATCCGCGAGAAAGGCGCGCCCATCGTCGTCAAGGCCGACGGGCTGGCCGCGGGCAAGGGCGTGACCGTGGCCATGACCGAGGACGAAGCCGTCGCCGCCGTCGACGACGCCTTCGGCGGCGCCTTCGGCGCGGCCGGGGCCGAGGTGGTGATCGAGGAGTTCATGGCCGGCGAGGAGGCAAGCTTCTTCGTCCTCTGCGACGGGACGGACTGCCTGCCCATCGGCACCGCCCAGGACCACAAGCGCGCCTTCGACGGCGATGCCGGGCCGAACACCGGCGGCATGGGCGCCTATTCCCCCGCCCCGGTGCTGACCCAAGACATCCAGGACCAGGTGATGGCCGAGATCGTGCGCCCCACCGTGGCCGAGATGGCGCGGCGCGGCACGCCCTTCCAGGGCGTGCTTTACGCCGGGCTGATGATCGAGGACGGCCGGGCGCGGCTGGTGGAATACAATGTCCGCTTCGGCGACCCGGAGTGCCAGGTGCTGATGATGCGGCTGGGCGCGCAGGCGCTGGACCTGATCCTGGCCTGCGCCGAGGGCCGGCTGGGCACCATGGCGGTCAGCTGGGCCGACGACCACGCCCTGACCGTGGTGCTGGCCGCCAGGGGCTATCCCGGCAGCTATGAGAAGGGCAGCGTGATCCGCGGGCTGGATGCGCTGGCCGAGGACAGTTTCCGCATGGTCTTCCATGCCGGGACCGCGCGGAGTGACGGGCAGATCGTCGCTACCGGCGGCCGGGTGCTGGCCGCGACCGGGCGCGGCGCGACGCTGGCCGAGGCGCACGCCCGCGCCTATGCGCTTGTCGACGGCATCGACTGGCCAGAGGGCTTCTGCCGGCGCGACATCGGCTGGCGCGCGCTTTGAGCCGCCGCGCCAGCGGCACGGGGTGCATGGGTATTTGAAGAACGAAGAAGTTCGGGGGCGGTGCGGGGCGGCAGCGCCCCCCGAGGGTTTCGAGTCGGGAAAATGCCGGGGGCGTGTTTTTTGCCTTTCCAAGCCGGCGGGGCGGGTCTTATAGTCCGCGCCATGACTCGGATGCAGCAGATCATTGCCACGGCCCCGCACGCGCATGACCGCGCGCGCATCGCCGTGAACCGCCGCGGTCTCCTTCTTCTTACGCTGCGCTGAGCGGGTCTTCCGGGCCGCCGCTCAGTCAGGTTCGTGCCCGGTCTCCCGTGAGCACATGAAGAAGGATTCCCGAAATGACCGATCCGAACCGCGTATTGATCTTTGACACCACCCTGCGCGACGGCGAGCAATCGCCCGGCGCCACCATGAGCCATACCGAAAAGCTGGACATCGCCGAGATGCTGGACGAGATGGGCGTCGACATCATCGAGGCCGGTTTCCCCATCGCCTCGGAGGGCGATTTCGCTGCCGTTTCCGAAATCGCCAAGCGCGCGAAGAACGCGGTGATCTGCGGCCTGGCGCGGGCGCAGATCCCCGACATCGACCGCTGCTGGGAGGCGGTGAAGCACGCCAGGCACCCGCGCATCCACACCTTCATCGGCACCTCGCCCCTGCATCGCGCCATCCCGAACCTGAACATGGACCAGATGGCCGAGCGCATCCACGACACCGTGACCCATGCCCGCAACCTGTGCGACAACGTGCAATGGTCGGCCATGGACGCGACCCGGACCGAGCACGACTACCTGTGCCGGGTGGTCGAGATCGCCATCAGATGCGGCGCCACCACCATCAACATCCCCGATACCGTCGGCTATACCGCGCCGCGCGAATCCGCCGCGCTGATCCGCATGCTGCTGGAGCGGGTGCCGGGCGCGGACGGCGTCGTCTTCGCCACCCATTGCCACAACGACCTGGGCATGGCGACCGCGAACTCGCTGGCCGCGGTCGAGGCGGGCGCGCGCCAGGTCGAATGCACCATCAACGGTTTGGGCGAGCGCGCCGGCAACACCGCGCTGGAAGAGGTGGTGATGGCGCTGAAGGTGCGCCACGACATCATGCCCTATACCACCGGCATCGACACCACCCGGATCATGGGCTTGTCGCGTCGGGTGTCGCAGGCCTCGGGCTTCCTGGTGCAGCCGAACAAGGCGGTGGTGGGCAAGAACGCCTTCCTGCACGAATCCGGCATCCACCAGGACGGGGTGCTGAAGAACGTCGAGACCTTCGAGATCATGAAGCCCGCCGACATCGGCCTGAACGAGGCCAATATCGCCATGGGCAAGCATTCCGGCCGCGCGGCGCTGCGCGCCAAGCTGAAGGACCTGGGCTATGAGCTGGGCGACAACCAGTTGAAGGACGTCTTCGTCCGCTTCAAGGCCCTGGCCGACCGCAAGAAGGAGGTCTACGACGACGACCTGGTCGCGCTGGTCCAGGATGCGGCGGCCAATACCGAGGACGACCACCTGCAAGTCAAGCACCTGCGCGTGGTCTGCGGCAGCGACGGGCAATCGGCCGACCTGGTCCTGCTGGTCGGCGGCGAGGAAAAGGCCGTCCATGCCACCGGCGACGGCCCGGTCGATGCCTGTTTCAACGCCGTCAAGTCGATCTGGCCGCACCGGGCGCATCTGCAGCTCTACCAGGTCCATGCCGTGACCGAGGGCACCGATGCCCAGGCCACCGTCAGCGTCCGCATGGAGGAAGAGGGGCGCATCGCCACCGGCCAGGCCTCGGACACCGACACCATCCTGGCCAGCGTCAAGGCCTATGTGGGCGCGCTGAACCGGCTGAAGGTGCGTCGCGACATGGTCGGCGAAGGCGCCGACGCCAAGCAGGTCAGCATGTATTCGCACTGACCGCCGCGGCAAGTCGGGGGGCGGTCAGGCCGCCCCCTTGCGTTCGACGAAACCCAGGTCGATGCCTTGCAGGAAGGGAAAATCCTCGGCCAGTTCGCGCTGGAACTCGGCCGGATCGAGCTGCTGGAACCATTTCGGGAACCTGGCGACGATGGTGGCGACGGAATCGCCCTCGTCCCAGCGGGTCTGGACGTAGCCCAGGCCCCCGACGTCGGTGAAGGCCGGGAAATGCTTGGGCAGCTGGAAATGGTTGTAGGCATAGATGCAGCGCCCCGGCCCGCGCATGCGCACCGCCGCCCCCGCGCCCAGGAAGGGCTGGTGCGCCCGCCAGTAGCTGATCGGCTCGCCCTGGTAGCTGCCCATGACCAGCCCCTGCGGATAGCTGATGGCAAAGGCCGGCAGGTCGGCAAAGCGCCGGGCGTGGCGGCGGATGCGGGCGACGTGATGGCGGCTGAAGGCGTCGTCGTCATCGACGCGGAACTGGATCACCGGCCGGCCCGCCGCCTCGGCCGCCTCGCGCAGGGGCTCGCGCAGCGCGTTCACCGTCTCGCGCTTGTCCGAGACGATCAGCCGGATCTGCGGCACGCCGGCGCACAGGTCGCGCAGCCGCTCCAGCCAGGGGCGCGGCATCTCGGGCGAGGTCAGCAGCCAGAAGCGGAAATCCCCCTCGGTCTGGGCCTTGACCGAGGGCAGGCACAGCGTCTCGAAGGCGGCGAAGCGACGCTCCAGGCGCTCGGGCGCATAAAGCAGGGCGCCGCGCTGCGCCAGAAGCTCGGGCGCGCCGGCCCCCTGCCCCGCGGTCCCGGCCCAGTCGCACCGGCCCAGGAAGGAAAAGCGGCAGATCCCCACGATAACATCCTGCAAACCCTGCCCTTTCCTCGTGACCCGACCGGCGGCAGCCTAGCAGCCCGCGCCGCCCGGTCAAGCGTGCGCGGCGCCTGCCCGCGAAACATCGGCGCGACCGGGCGGCGCATCATTTTCCGGTTTCCCCGAGCCGAGGCTCGGCCTATATGTCCAGCACCTTCGGCGGGGCGACTCGCCGGGGCAATCGGGCAATGGCCGCGCGAAAAAGGGCGGCAGGAATGCCGTCTTGGCAGGGACGGCGGAAGGGGTAGTTCACATGGCCTTTGGCGGGTTGTTTTCCACCGATATCGCGATCGACCTGGGGACCGCGAATACGCTGATCTACGTCAAGGGCAAGGGCATCATCCTGAACGAGCCTTCGGTCGTCGCCTATCACGTCAAGGACGGCAAGAAGCAGGTGCTGGCGGTGGGCGAGGACGCCAAGCTGATGCTGGGCCGCACGCCGGGCAGCATCGAGGCGATCCGGCCGATGCGCGAGGGCGTCATCGCCGATTTCGACAGCGCCGAGGAAATGATCAAGCATTTCATCAAGAAGGTGTTCCGGCGCACCACCTTCTCGAAGCCCAAGGTCATCATCTGCGTGCCCCATGGCGCCACCCCGGTCGAGAAACGCGCCATCCGCCAGTCGGTGCTTTCGGCCGGCGCACGCCGCGCCGGGCTGATTGCCGAGCCGATCGCGGCCGCCATCGGCGCCGGCATGCCCATCACCGAGCCGACCGGCAGCATGGTCGTCGACATCGGCGGCGGCACCACCGAGGTCGCGGTTCTGTCCCTGGGCGACGTGGTCTATGCGCGCTCGGTCCGCATCGGCGGCGACCGGATGGACGATGCGCTGATCAACTATCTGCGCCGCAACCACAACCTGCTGATCGGCGAATCGACGGCCGAGCGCATCAAGACCCAGATCGGCACCGCGCGCATGCCCGACGACGGGCGCGGCGCCGCGATCATGGTGCGCGGCCGCGACCTGCTGAACGGCATCCCGAAAGAGATGGAGATCACCCAGGCCATGGTCGCCGAGGCGCTGTCCGAGCCGGTGCAGCAGATCTGCGAATCGGTGATGGTGGCGCTGGAGGCGACGCCGCCGGACCTGGCCGCCGACATCGTGGACCGCGGCGTCATGCTGACCGGCGGCGGTGCCATGCTGGGCGAGCTGGACCTGGCGCTGCGCGAGCAGACCGGGCTGATGATCAGCCTGGCCGACCAGCCGATGAGCTGCGTGGCGCTGGGCACCGGCAAGGCGCTGGAGTTCGAAAAGCAACTGCGCCACGTGATCGACTACGACAGCTGAGCGGGTTCGGCCCATGGCGCGCAAGGGCCCTGATTACGCGGCTCCGGTCCGCCGCATCCTGGTTTCGCTGCTGGTGCTGGTGCTGCTGGCGGTGTTCCTGTTCTGGCAGATCGACAGCCCGCGCGCCGAGCGGATGCGGGCGGCCTTCATCGACCGCTTCGTGCCCAGCTTCGACTGGGTGATGGCGCCGGTGACGAAGCTGTCGCGCATGGTCTCGGGCTTCCAGTCCTATGCCCGGCTCTACGAGCAGAACCAGGAATTGCGCCGCGAATTGCAGAAGATGGCGGCCTGGAAAGAGGCGGCGGTGCAGCTGGAACAGGAAAACGCCAAGCTGCTGGCGCAGAACAACGTCAGGATCGACCCGGCCCTGACCTCGGTCTCGGGCGTGGTGCTGACCGACAGCGGCACGGCCTTTCGCCAGTCGGTGCTGCTGAACGTGGGCGCGCGCGACGGCATCCTGGACGGCTGGGCGACGATGGACGGGTTGGGGCTCGTGGGGCGCATCTCGGGCGTGGGGCAGACCACCAGCCGGGTCATGCTGCTGACCGATCCCTCCAGCCGCATCCCGGTGACGATCCTGCCCTCGGGCCAGCACGCGCTGCTGACCGGGGACAATACCGCCCTGCCGGCGCTGGATTTCATCGAAAGCCCGGAAAACCTGCGCCCCGGCGACCGGGTGGTCAGCTCGGGCGACGGGGGCGTGTTCCCGCCGGGCCTGCCGGTGGGCCAGGTGGCGCTGGCCAGCGACGGCCGGCTGCGGGTGCGGCTGGCCGCGGATTACGGCCGGCTGGAGTTCCTGCGCGTGCTGCGCAGCCACCCGGCCGAGCAGCTTTCCGATACCGGGCTGCTGATCCCGCCGCCGGCGGCGGATTTCATCGGCCCGCCCCTGCCGCCGCTGGCCGACATGCAGGCGGCCGGCGAGGATTCAGGGGCCCAAGCCGGGGCCGGGGATGATTGATCCCGCCCGCCGGCGCCGGTTCCTGGGGCAGGCGCTGTTCGTGGCGCTGTTCCTGGCGATCCTGTTCTGGCGGCTTCTGCCGCTGGCGCCGGGCCGCATCGGCTGGCCGGGGCCGGACCTGGCGCTGTGCCTGGTGCTGGTCTGGGTGCTGCGCCGCCCCGAACAGGTGCCGGTCGCGACCATCGCCGCCCTGTTCCTGATCGAGGACATCCTGCTGATGCGCCCCATCGGCCTGGGCGCCGCCCTGGCCGTCATCGTGACCGAGGCCGCAAGAAAGCGCGAGCCGCATTGGCGCGAACTGCCTTTCATGGTTGAATGGCTGCGGGTCGCGACGCTTCTGGCGCTGATGATGGTGGCGAACCGCATATTGCTGGCGGTGTTCTTCCTGCCCCTTCCTCCGTTCGGGCAGGTGATCTTGCAATTCATCGCCACGGTCGCCGCCTATCCGCTGGTCGCGGGCCTTGCCGGCTGGGCGCTTGGCCTGCCGCGCGGCCGCGCCGAACGAGACACGAGGCATCGCTGAGCCATGCGCAAGTCGGAACGCGAAATCGTCGAAAGCAGCCGGCTCATCACCCGCCGGGTGCTGATGCTGGGGGTGATCCAGGCGGCGGTGGTGTCGGTCTTGGGGCTGAAGCTGCGCTCGATGCAGGTCGAACATGCCGACGAATACCGCATGCTGTCGGACGGCAACTCGATCAAGATCCGCTTGCTGCCGCCGGCGCGCGGGCTGATCCTTGACCGCAACGGCACCATCATCGCCGGCAACGAACAGAACTACCGCGTCACCCTGACCCGCGAGGAGGCGGGCAACGTCTCGGCCGTGATCGCGCGGCTGCGCCACATCATCCCGATGAGCGACCGCCAGGCCGCCGAGATCCTGGCAGAGATCCACAAGCGCAGCGCCGTGACCCCGGTGCTGGTCGCCGACCGGCTGACCTGGGACGAGTTTTCCTCGATCGCGCTCAACGCCCCCGCCCTGCCCGGCGTGACGCCCGAGGCGGGGCTGTCGCGCAGCTATCCGCGGGCGGGCGATTTCGCGCATGTGCTGGGCTATGTCGGCCCGGTCTCGGACTACGACCTGTCCAAGATCGAGGATCCCGACCCGGTGCTGCGCCTGCCCGAGTTCCAGCTGGGCAAGGTCGGCATGGAATCCAAGCTGGAAGAGGCGCTGCGCGGCAAGGCCGGCTCGCGCCGGGTCGAGGTGAACAGCGCCGGGCGCGAGATGCGCGAGCTGTCGCGGCAAGAGGGGCAGCAGGGCGCCACGGTGCAGACCACGCTGGACGCCGGGTTGCAGAATTTCTCCACCCAGCGGCTGGGCAGCGAAAGCGCCGCCGCGGTGGTGATCGACGTGACCAACGGCGACATCCTGGCGATCTCCTCCTCGCCGGTGTTCGACCCGAACAAGTTCGTGCGCGGCATCTCGGGGCCGGATTACCGCGCGCTGATGGAACACGACCACCGCCCGCTGGCCGACAAGACGGTGCAGGGCGTCTATCCGCCCGGCTCGACCTTCAAGATGGTGACGCTGCTGGCCGGGCTCGAGGCCGGGGTCATCAACGCCGGCTCGCGCTTCTATTGCCCCGGCTATACCCAGGTCGCCGGGCGCCGCTTCCATTGCTGGAGCCGGGGCGGCCACGGCATGGTCGATGCGCTGCGCAGCCTCGAGCATTCCTGCGACGTCTATTACTACGAGCTGGCGCAGCGCGTCGGCATCGACCGCATCGCCGCCATGGCGCGCAAGCTGGGCATCGGCGTGCGCCACGAGCTGCCGATGTCCGCCATCGCCGAGGGCATCGCCCCGGATCGCGCCTGGAAGAAGGCGCGCTACGACCAGGAATGGCAGGTGGGCGATTCGCTCAACGCCTCGATCGGCCAGGGCTATGTGCTGGCCTCGCCGCTGCAGCTGGCGGTGATGACGGCGCGGGTGGCGACGGGGCGCGCGGTCGCGCCGCGCCTGGTGCGCGCCATCGACGGCCAGGCCGAGCCGGTACCGGAATGGCCGGAACTGGACATCAACCCGCTGAACCTGCGCACGGCGCGGGCGGGGATGGATGCGGTGATGAACGCGCCCCGCGGCACCGCGCGCCGCTCGCGCATCCTGGCGCCGGAATGGCAGATGGCCGGCAAGACCGGCACCAGCCAGGTGCGCAACATCACCGCCGCCGAACGCGCCCGCGGCGTGATCTCGAACGAGCAGTTGCCCTGGAACCGGCGCGACCATGCGCTGTTCGTCTGCTTCGCGCCCTATGACATGCCGCGCTATGCGGTCTCGGTCGTGGTCGAGCATGGCGGCGGCGGCGGCGCGGTCGCGGCCCCCATCGCCCGCGACATCCTGCTTTATGCGCTGGCGGACGGCCTGCCGCCGCTTTCGGCCTATCCCGAGGCCGAGCGCGCCAAGGTGCAGGAGATGTGGTCGCGCATGAACCTGACCCCCTCGGCCCGCAAGGGCGAGGGCCGCGCAAGGGCCTGAGCCATGAGCTATCTCGACTATCACGTCGCGCAGGTGCCGACGGGCTGGCGCAAGATCCTGTATCTGAACTGGCCGCTGGTCTTCCTGGTCACGGCGGTCAGCTGCATCGGCTTCCTGATGCTCTATTCCGTCTCGGGCGGCGACATCGACAAATGGGCCGGCCCGCAGATGGAGCGCTTCGCCGTCGGCATGGTGCTGATGTTCGCGCTGGCCTTCGTGCCGATCTGGTTCTGGCGCTCGATCTCGGTCGCGTCCTACGTGATCTGCGTCGGCCTTCTGGTGCTGGTCGAGGTGATGGGCCATGTCGGCATGGGCGCGCAGCGCTGGCTGGTGCTGGGACCGATCCGCATCCAGCCGTCCGAGCTGACCAAGGTCGCCTTCGTGCTGACGCTGGCGGCCTATTACGACTGGCTGCCGGTGGAAAAGGTCTCGCGCCCGTTCTGGGTGCTGGTGCCGGTGGTGCTGATCCTGCTGCCGACGGCGCTGGTGCTGATGCAGCCCGACCTGGGCACCTCGATCATGCTGATCGCGGGGGGCGGCATCGTGATGTTCGCGGCCGGCGTCAGCCTGTGGTATTTCGCCGCCGTCATCGCCATCGTCGTCGCCGGCATCACTGCGGTCATGGAAAGCCGCGGCACCGACTGGCAATTGCTGCACGACTACCAGTTCCGCCGCATCGACACCTTCCTCGACCCCGGCTCGGACCCTTTGGGCGCGGGCTACAACATCGCCCAGGCGCAGATCGCGCTGGGATCGGGCGGCTGGTCGGGGCGCGGCTTCATGCAGGGCACGCAGTCGCGGCTGAACTTCCTGCCCGAGAAGCACACCGACTTCATCTTCACCTCGCTGGCCGAGGAATTCGGCTTCGTCGGCGCGGGATCGCTGCTGATCCTCTATGTGCTGATCCTGGGGTTCTGCATGTATTCGGCGCTGACCAACCGCGACCGCTTCGCCAGCCTGCTGACCATCGGCATCGCCGGGACGTTCTTCCTTTACTTTTCCATCAACATGGCGACGGTGATGGGCATGTTGCCGGCCAAGGGCTCGCCCCTGCCGCTGGTCAGTTACGGAGGAACCTCGCTGATGATCCTGCTGATGGCCTTCGGCATCGTGCAATCGGCCCATGTCCATCGGCCTAGGGGCTGACGGGATGCGGGTGCTGTTCGCCGCCCCCGCGCGGCTGTGGGATGCCTGGTCCCCCGCCCTGCGCGCGGCCTGCCCCGAGATGGAGCTGTGCCGGCAGGGCGATCCCGCGGGCTTCGACGCGCTGATCTATGCGCCCGGCTACCCCGAGGACGGCAGGGTGCTGGACTTCACCCCCTTCACCCGCGCCCGCATGATCCAAAGCCTCTGGGCCGGGGTCGAGCGCATCGTGACCAACCCCACGCTGACCCAGCCGCTCTGCCGCATGGTCGATCCGGGACTGGCGCAGGGCATGGTGGAATATTGCACCGGCTGGGCGCTGCGGGCGCATCTGGGCATGGATCGCTTTGCCCAGGACGGCGTCTGGCGCAACCAGCTGACCCCACCCCTGGCGCAGCGGCGCGGCGTGACCGTGCTGGGCATGGGCGAGCTGGGCCGGGCGGTGGCCTTGGCGCTGGCGGGCCTGGGCTTTCGCGTCGCCGGCTGGTCGCAATCGGGCCGTCCGGTGCCGGGGATCGAGGTGCTGGCGGGCGACGCCCTGCCCCAGGCCCTGAACCGGGCCGAGATCCTGGTCTGCCTGTTGCCCGACACGGCCGGGACGCGCAATCTGCTGGACGCCGCGCGGCTGGCCCTGCTGCCGCCGGGCGCCACGATCATCAACGCCGGCCGCGGCAGCCTGATCGACGAGGCGGCCTTGCTGGCGGCGCTGGATCAGGGCCTGGGCCATGCGGCGCTGGACGTGTTCCGGCAGGAGCCGCTGCCGCCCGAGCACCCGTTCTGGACGCATCCGCAGGTGACGGTGACGCCGCATGTCTCGGCCGAGACCCGGCCCGAGAGCGCCGCCCATGTCGTGGCCGAGAACCTGCGCCGCGCCATGCGGGGTGCGCCGCTTTTGCATCTGGTGGACCGGGCGCGCGGCTATTGACCGGCCGTTTCCGGGCATCACCCCCCGGAATCCTGCCGTTTTGCGCAACTTGCACGCGAAAGGAACCCGGCGGATAACGGGACGGATGGTAACGGCCCCAGGCCGATGGAGCGATTTTCATGACGATCACCCCTGTTCTGCTGGCCGGCGGCTCCGGCACCCGTCTCTGGCCCGTCTCGCGCAAGAGCTTCCCCAAGCAATTCGCCCCGCTGGTGGGCGAGGAAAGCCTGTTCCAGGCCTCGGCCCGCCGCCTGTCGGGACCGCGCTACGCCGCGCCGCTGGTGATGACGAACGCGGATTTCCGCTTCATCGTCGCCGAACAGCTGGACCAGATCGGCATTGCCCCCGCGGCCATCCTGATCGAGCCCGCCGGCCGCAACACCGCCCCGGCGATCCTGGCCGCCGCGCTGGCCGCCGCCGAAAAGGATGCCGATGCGCTGCTGCTGGTCGCGCCCTCGGATCACGTCGTCCCCGATACCGAGGCTTTCGGCCGCGCCGTGGACCTGGGCCTCGCGGCTGCGCAGGCCGGCCGCATCGTCACCTTCGGCATCACCCCCAGCCGGCCCGAGACCGGCTATGGCTACATGGAGGCCGAGGGCGAGGGCGAAGGCCCGCTGGTGCTGAAGCGCTTCGTCGAAAAGCCCGACGCGGAGAACGCGGCGCGCATGATCGCGCAGGGCAATTTCCTGTGGAACGCCGGCATCTTCCTTTTCGCCGCCCGCACCATGATCGAGGCTTTCAAGACCCATGCGCCCGACTATCTTGTCCCCGTCCAGGCGGCGCTGACCGAGGCGCGGCTGGACCTGGGCTTCCTGCGGCTTGCGCCCGAGCCCTGGGACCGGCTGCCCGACCTGTCGGTGGATTATGCGGTGCTGGAAAAGGCCCGGAACCTGTCGGTGGTGCGCTATTCCGGCCATTGGTCGGACCTTGGCGGCTGGGACGCGGTCTGGCGCGAGATCCAGGACGGCGAGCCGGCCGAGCGCGGCGCCGTCACCGACACCCGCTCGACCGCGATCGACTGCGACAACGTGCTGCTGCGCTCGCAGGACGAGGGGATCGAGGTGGTGGGCATCGGGTTGCGCGACGTGATGGTCGTGGCCACCGACGATGCCGTTCTGGTCGCCGGCATGGACCGCGCGCAAGAGGTGCGCGAGGCGGTCGGCGCGCTGAAGGCCAAGGGCGCGCGCCAGGCCGAACATTTCCTGCGCGACCACCGCCCCTGGGGCTGGTTCGAGACGCTGGCGCTGGCCGACCGCTTCCAGGTCAAGCGCATCGTGGTCAATCCCGGCGCGGCGCTGTCGCTGCAATCGCATTTCCACCGCTCGGAACATTGGATCGTGGTTTCCGGCACCGCGCGGGTGACGGTGGACGAAACCGTGACGCTGCTGACGGAAAACCAGTCGATCTATGTGCCGCTGGGCGCCGTCCACCGCCTGGAAAACCCCGGCAAGGTGGCGATGGTGCTGATCGAGGTGCAGACCGGCGCCTATCTGGGCGAGGACGACATCGTGCGCTACGAGGATGTCTATTCCCGCGGCTGACCCCGCTCGCGGCATCGTGGGGCGCGCCGGCTTGCAGGGCCGGGGCCGGCCGTCTAACCATGGCCGGCGATGAGACGGATGACGAAACCCCTGTTTCCGGCCGCGGCCCTGGTCCTGGCCTTGATCTCGGCCCTGGTCCTTGCCGCGCCGACCGCGCGGGCCGAGGCACTGGCGGTGCAACTGCGCGGCCGGGCGCCGGCCGAATCCGCCGGCTTCCTGGTCGCCCAGGCGCGCGGCTATTACGCCGAGGAAGGGCTGACCGTGCGGCTGCTGCCCGCGGACGAGGCGGCCCCGCCCTTCGAGACGCTGGCGCGGGGCGAGGCCGACCTGGCGGTGGCCTGGATGCCCATTGCGCTGGTCGCCCGCGAAAACGGCCTGCCCGTGGTCAATATCGCCCAGGTCTTTGCCCGCCCGGCGCTGCGGCTGACCTGCCTGCGCGAGACGGGGGTGACGGGTGCCGCCGATCTGCGCGGCAAGACCATCGGCAGCTGGTTCGGCGGCACGGAATATCCGCTGCAAGCCTGGCTGAACCGGCTGGGGCTGGTGGCCGATGGCAGCCTGTCCGGCGTCACCCTGCTGGCGCAATGGCCGGGGGCCGAGATGCTGCGCCAGAAACAGGCCGCCTGCATCAGCACGCTCAGCCACGACCCGGCGACGGGCGAGGGGCTGGTCGAACTCGACCCGCAGGAGCAAGGCGCCGCGGTGCTGGAGGACGGGCTCTATGTCCTGCCCGGCACCCTTGCCGGGCCCGAGGCCGAGGCGCGGCTGGCCCGGTTCCTGCGCGCCAGCATGAAAGGCTGGCGCGAGGCAGTCGCCGCACCCGAGGACAGCGCCCGGCTGATCCTTGGCCCCGACCCCGATCCGGGCGCCTTGCAGCGGCAGGCGGGAATGCTGCGCGGCATCGCCGGGCTGCTGTCGGCCACCGGCGCGCTGGACGAGGCCGACTATCGCCGCACGGTCGAGACCCTGCGCAGCGGCGGCGACCGCGCGGTGCTGCGCCGCGACCCGCAGGGCGCCTTCACCGCCGCCGTCAGCGACCGCGCCGCGCCACCCGCAGCCGCCGCCCCAGACCGCGACGCCGCGCCGCTGCGCTGATCGCGATGCCCCCTTGCCGGTCCCGCCGGGCGCGGGCAAGAGAGGGCGCATGAGCGACGACACCCCTTCCCCACGCCACAGCCCCATCGAAGATGCCCAGGGCCTGGCCTATGGCAGTTTCATGGCCGCGGTCGGCGTGCTGCTGCTGACGCATCTGGGCTTCGTCACCGGCCAGACGGCGGGGCTGGCGATCCTGATCTCCTATGCGACGGGCTGGGGCTTCGCGCCGGTCTTCTTCGTGGTGAACCTGCCGTTCTACTGGCTGGGTTATCGCCGGCTGGGGCTGGGCTTCATGCTGAAATCCTTCATCGCCGTGGCGGCGATGTCGACGCTGGTCGCCATCCTGCCGGCGGGGCTGCAATTCGGCCATGTCCACCCGGCGGTCGGGGCGCTGCTGGTGGGTTTCCTGACCGGCTCGGCGCTGCTGGCGCTGTTCCGGCACGGCGCCTCGCTGGGCGGGGTGGGCATCGTCGCGCTGTATCTGCAGGATGCCACCGGCTTTCGCGCCGGCTGGACGCAGCTGATCTTCGACGCCTGCCTCTTTGCCTGCGCGCTGATGCTGCGCGACTGGCAGCTGGTCGCCTGGTCATTCCTGGGCGCGCTGGTGCTGAACCTGGTGATCGCGATCAACCACCGCCGCGACCGCTATGTCGTCTAGCAGGCTGCTGAAAAAGTCCTTGCGACAGGACGGCGCGGGCGGCGAACCGGGAAATCCGCCTCAAATTTTCCAAAAACACCCCATTTTCGGGCCGATATCAGCTGGCTCCAGAACGATTTCCGCTGCGTCGCCCTCTCAAGATCCTTTTTCAGCAGCCTGCTAGGGGGCGGCTCAGGCCGCCACCCCCAGCGCGCGCTTGACATTCGCGGTCCAGCCCAGCAACCGCTGGCCGCCCTCGACGATCGCCGGCCGCTTCATCAGCGAAGGCTTGGCCGAAAGCATCTGCAGGGGCGTGCCCGCGCGTTCCTCATCGGACATGCCGCGCCAGGTCAGGCTGGCCCGGTTGACCAGCTTCTCGCCGAAATCGGCGATCATGCGCTGCCATTCGTCGCCATCCAGCGGCGCCTTGGAGACGTCGCGGAACTCCACCTGCCAGCCCGCCGCCTGCAACTCGGCCTGCGCCTTCTGGCAGGTCGAGCAATGGGCGAGGCCATACATCTGAAGCCGCCCCGCCATCACGAACGGCCCTGGGCAAGCGGGTGGGAAAGGAAAGGTGCCTGGGTCATGCGTTCTTCGCTCCTTCTTGGGGGTTGGACGGGCTAGTGGCCGGCGTCATGCAGCCGGGCGCGGATGCGCCGCATCCCCAGCCAGACGCCCAGCACGGCGACGGGGGTCAGGGCCGCGACCAGCACCGCCTTGTCGATATGCAGCGCCTGGGCCAGCGGGTAAAGCGCATAACCCAGCAGGCCCACCGCGTAATAGCTGATCGCCACCACCGACAGCCCCTCGACCGTGTGCTGCAGCCGCAATTGCAGGTCGGCGCGCCGGTCCATGCGCTGCATCAGCTCCTGGTTCTGGGCGCTGCGCTGGACATCGACGCGGGTGCGCAGCAATTCGCCCGCGCGTTCGCTGCGATCCAGCATCGCCGAAAGCCGCTTCTCGGCCGATTTCGCGGTGCGCATGGCGGGCAGATAGCGGCGGGCCATGAACTCGGTCAGCATCTGCCCGCCCATGAAGCGGGTCTCGCGCAGCGAGGCGACGCGGTCCATGACGATGGCCTCATAGGCCGCATTGGCGCCGAAGCGGAAGGCATGCTGGGTCGCGGCGCTTTCCAGCCGGGTCGAGACCGACAGCAGATCCTGCAGCACCGCATCGGCGGGGCGGGCATCGTCGCTCATGCCCTGGACGATGTCGCTGAGCTGCGGGTCCAGCGCATTCAGCTGCCGGGTCAGGTCGCGGGCGCGGCCCAGGCCCAGCATGGACATGGCGCGATAGGTCTCGAGGTCCAGAAGCCGCTGGACGATGCGGCCGATCCGGCCGGGCTGGGTGTCGGGCCGGACGAAAAGCGCAAAGCGCATCCAGCCGGCCGGGTCGATGCGGAAATCGCCGGCGACCACCGCCGCCTCCTCCAGCACCCAGACCGAGGCCATGCTATCGGCCGCGAACCATTCCGACAGCCGCGGCAGGATCTCGGCCGGGTCATCGGGCAGGAAATCGACCTGGATCATCGCTGCGGCGATTCGCTTGCCCGGCGCCTGGTGCTGCCAGTCCTCGGGAAAGATCGCCCCGGCCGAAGGATCGAAGGGCCGCGGCGGCAGCCCCGGCGCAAAGGCGGCATAGGTGACGAACTCGGTATGGCTTTCCCAGCGCAGCTGGTGGCGGCCAAGCTGCGCCGTGTAATGGCCCGCGCTGGTGTCGGGTCGCGGCGCGCCGTGGCGGGCGCAAAGCTGCGCCAGATGCGCGACATCCCTGCCCCGGTCGCGGTTGGCGGCGTCGCGCGGCTCCTTGATCGCCAGATAGACCGCCGTGCAGGGCGCCTTGAGCCGCGGCGAGGGCCGGGCATGCAATTCGTTCACCAGGGCATAGCGCTGGGGGTGTTCGTCTTCGTCGTTCATGGCCGCATGATTAGCCGCAGGCGCATTTCCCGCAACAGGAAAACCCAGCGATTCCGCGGCGCTGGCAAATCTGCCACGGCAAGCCGCGCCGCATCAGGATTTCGTGAACCCCCGCCGCATTGCCGGGCAGGCCGCAGCGGGGCAAAATGGGGCAAAACACCGGATCCGGGGGCGGGACATGATGACGGGCTGGCTGGGACGTATCGTCGCATTGGTGCTTGTGCTTGGGCTGGCGGCCTGCGGCCCCAGCAAGTTCAAGACCTATTCCGGCCCGCCCGTGACCCAGGTCGTGGTCAACAAGGGCGCGCGGCAGATGCTGCTTTTGAACGGCAACACGGTGCTGAAGGCCTATCGCATCGGGCTGGGCAACGAGCCCCTTGGCCACAAGCAGTTCGAGGGCGACGGCCGCACGCCCGAGGGGCTTTACTACATCGACCGCCGCAACCCCGACAGCCGCTATCACCTGTCCATCGGCATCTCCTATCCCAACCCGCACGACTCGGTGCAGGCGGCCGAACTGGGCCGCAGCGCCGGCAGCGACATCTTCATCCACGGCCAGGGCCCCGAGGGCCGCGTCCTTTCCCGGCAGAAGCTGGACTGGACCGCCGGCTGCATCGCCGTCACCGATGCCGAGGTCGAGGACGTCTATGCCATGGTCCGCGACGGCACGCCGATCCTGATCACGCCCTGACCGGCCGCCGCGGGGGCGATTCGGCCTATCGGGGCGGCCATGCCGATTCCTGGAGGCCGTGGCCTCGCTGCCTGATCTCGGCCAGGGCCCGAGGGTTGTCCCCTTTACAGGCAAAAGCTGGACTGGCCTGCCCGCTGCATTGCCGTCACCGATGCCAAGGTCGAGGACGTCTATCATGACGCGACGCAACGCCGATCCTGGCTGCGCCCTGGCCGGCCGCTACGGGGCGGCCGTGCCGATTCCTGGAGACCGTGGCCTCGCTGCTTGATCTCGGCCAGGGCCCGAAGGTTGTCCCCTTTACAGGCAAAAGCTGGACCGGACCGCCCGCTGCAGCGCCGTCACCGATGCCAAGGTCGAGGACGTCTATCGTGACGTGACGGAACGCCGATCCTGGCTGCGCCCTGACCGGCCGCTGCAGGGGGCGATTCTGCCTATCGGGACGGTTGCGCCGGTTTCTCGGGATGGGCGTTTCGCCGCGTAATCCGGCCTCTTTCGGCCGGGGGTCGAGCGGGGTGGCCGCCATACGCGCAGAGCTTGTATGGCAGACCTGTTCAAAAGGGCATATACTCATCGGCGGCGCCAAGGATTAACAATTTACATTAAAATGTTAACTCCAAGTTCCATCCCTTCATGTACCTGCCCCCCATCATCCATGACGCGCTGATCGATTCAGCCGAGACCGAGGGTTATGTGCCCGGCGCCATCGAAAGCGTCATGCGCTTCGGCCCGCATTCCCGCTGGTGTGCGGGGGTGATCGCCGCCTGTTCGACCAAGCGCTCGCAGGCCCTGGCCACGCGCTGCGCGCTGCTGATCCCGCGCAAGGGCAAGCGCACGCTCAAGCTGGCGGTGCATCCCTCGCTGCCGGCCGATGTGATAAAGTCGATGCTGAACGCGATCTGAACGCGATCTGATCCGGCAGCCGGCAGGGCCGCGCCGGCTTCAGATGCGGCCGATCTGCTCGGGCAGGATGACGGTGAAGCGGCTGCCCTGCCCGCGTTCGCTTTCGATGCGCAGCCGGCCGCGATGCCGGTTCACGATATGCTTGACGATGGCCAGGCCCAGCCCGGTGCCGCCCTGCTCGCGCGAGCGATGGGTATCGACGCGATAGAAGCGCTCGGTCAGGCGCGGCAGGTGCTGGGGATCGATCCCCTCGCCCTGGTCGGCGACGCAGACCGACCAGGCCGGGCCGCGCAGCACCGGCTCATGCGCCAGCCGCTCCAGCGTCACCGTGGCCACCCCGCCGGCGCCGCCGTATTTCACCGCATTCTCGATCAGGTTGTGAAACACCTGCACCAGCTGGTCGGCGTCGCCCGGCACCGGCACCTTGCCGGCCGGCGCCTGCAACTCCAGCCGCACCCCGGCAGCCGTGGCCGCGGGCGCCAGCGTCGCCACCACGCTGCGCAAGAGCCCGGCCAGGTCCAGGTTCTGCGCCGGGCGGCGGCGCTCGTCCTGCTCGACCCGGCTCAGCGACAGAAGGTCGGCGACCAGCCGGTTCATCCGCCCCGCCTCACGCTCCATGATGTCGAGGAAACGGTCGCGCGCGGCCGGATCGTTGCGGGCCGGGCCGCGCAAGGTCTCGATGAAGCCCATCAGCGCCGTCAGCGGCGTGCGCAGCTCGTGGCTGACATTGGCGACGAAATCGCGGCGCATCTGCTCGGTCTCCTCGTCGCGCGAGCGGTCCTCGATCGCCACCGCCGCGCCGACCAGCCCCGGCGCCCGCAGGGCCGTGACCGTCACCTCGCAGAACACCCGCCGGTCGGCCGCGCCCAGGGTGACGGCCAGCCGCGCCCGCTCCTGCCCGGCCAGCACGGCATCCAGCGCGGCATTCACCTCGGGGTGGCGCAGCACGGTGACAAAGGGCCGCCCGCCCGGCACCGCGCCCAAAAGCGCCTCGGCCGCCTCGTTCGCGCCGATGATGCGCGCATGGCCGTCCACCGCCAGCATGGCCACCGGCACGCCGCGCAGCAGCGCGTGCAGCCGCTCTTCGATCATCCGCGGGCGACCTGCGCCAGCCCCTGGCGGAAGCGGGCGGCGTTGCGGTGATAGCCCTCGGCCGATTTCAGCAGCCGCTCGCGCGCCGCCTCGTCCAGCTCGCGCACCACCTTGCCCGGCGCGCCCATGACCAGAGAGCCGGGCGGGATCACCTTGTTCTCGGCGATGAGCGCCCCGGCGCCGATCAGCGAACCGGCGCCGATCAGCGCCCCGTTCAGGATGATCGCGCCCATGCCGATCAGCGCCCCGTCCTCGATGGTGCAGCCGTGCAGGATGGCGCGGTGGCCGATGGTGCAATTCGCACCGATGCTCAGCGGATAGCCGATGTCGGTATGGCAGACCGTCAGGTCCTGCACGTTCGAGTTGCGGCCGACGCGGATCTCTTCGTTGTCGCCGCGCAGCACGGCGCCGAACCAGACGCTGGCACCCGGCTCCAGCACGATCCGGCCCATCAGCTGCGCATCCGGCGCCACCCAGGCGTCGTCGGCGATTTGCGGCGCGATGCCGTCCAGTTCCCAGATCATGCGCTTTCCTCCTCCATGAGCGCGCGGACGAAGGGGCCCAGCCCCACCTGCCGGGCGCGGCGCATCCGTTCGGCCCGCAGGATCGTCTTCAGCGCCTCGGCGCTGCGGTCCAGGTCGTCGTTGACGACGACATAGTCGTATTCCGCCCAATGGCTGATCTCGTCGCGGCTCTTGCGCATGCGGGCGGCGATGACCTCGGGCGCGTCCTGCTGGCGCCCGACCAGCCGCCGCTCCAGTTCGCGCAGGCTGGGCGGCAGCACGAAGATCGAGATGACATGCCCGCCCAGCGACGAGGCGCGGATCTGCTGGCCGCCCTGCCAATCCACGTCGAACAGCGTGTCGCGCCCGGCGCGCATCGCCTCTTCGACCGGGCCGCGGGGGGTGCCGTAGAAATTGCCGAAGACCTCAGCATGTTCCAACATCTCGCCGGCGCCGACCATGGCGCGGAACTGCTCGGGGCTGCGGAAATAGTAGTGCTCGCCCTCGACCTCGCCGGGGCGCGGCTTGCGGGTCGTGGCCGAGACCGAAAAGCGCAGGCCGGGATCCCAGTCCATCAGCCGCCGTGCCAGCGTCGATTTCCCCGCCCCCGAGGGCGACGACAGGATCACCAGAAGTCCGCTGCGCTCCATGCTTCTCCGCCTTGTTCCCCGCGTTCCAGCGCCGCCTGAATGACCCCGCCCGCCAGCGGGGTCAAGCCCCGCGCGGGGGCGCAGGTTTTTAACCACCGGCAAAGAAATCGCTCGGCAGCCGGGGGCGAAGGGGCTAGATTTGCGGCAGGGGTTGGTTTCACGGGTGGCAGGGTAAGGCCGGACGAATGTCGAACGACCACGGACAGGACGGGGATTCCCCGCACGGGGCCGATTCGCCTCGGGGCCAGCCCGGCAAGCTGCTGCACCTGGCCGATTACGAACCCGTCCAGGTCGAGCGCACCCTGGGCGAATTGCGCGGCTATTGGGAAGGGCTGCGCCATGGCCGCGCCATTCCCGACCGCGCCGATGTCGAGCCGCGCGGCATCCGCCGGTCGCTGGACTATGCCTTCATCCTGGAACGCATCGCGCCGGGTGCAGCCCGGTTTCGCCTGGCCGGGCGCCATCTCATCGACCTGATGGGGATGGAGGTGCGGGGCATGCCGCTTTGCGCCCTTCTGAACACCAGTTCGCGCGGCCGGCTGTCGGACGTGCTGGAAAGCGTGTTCCGCGCGCCCCAGATCGCCGAGATCGCGCTGGCCTCTCCCGCCGGCTACGGCCGTCCGGCACTGGAGGGGCGGATGCTGCTCCTGCCGCTGCGCTCGGACCTGGGGGACGTGACGCGGGCGCTTGGCTGCCTGGTCGCCGAGGGCCGGATCGGCGAGGCGCCGCGCCGCTTCGACCTGCTTTCGGACATTGTCTCGCCGGTCATTCCCGGCGCCAGGGTGCTGGAGCCCTCGCCCTCGCGGCAGGGCTTTGCCGAGCCACCGCAGCGCTGGAAGGGCGCGCCGCCGGCCGATGCCGCCGCGCCCCTGCCCCGCGACGCCAACCCCGAGGAACGCCGCGCGCGGTTCCACCTGATCCGCAATGACAAGCCGCCAAAACCGCCCGGCTCCCGTCCCTGATCGCGGAACGGGCCTCTGTCGGCGCCCATGGACCGGTGCGCCGCCTGATAATGCCGCCGCATCCTGCCCGCGATGCCAGGCCCGAGGAGCGCCGGGCGCGGTTCCGCCTGGCCCGCAACGACAGGACGCCAAAGCCGCCCGGCACTCGCCCTGATCTCGGAACCGGCCTCTGCCGGCGCGCATGGACTGGCGCGCATGAAAAAGGGCGGCAGAGCCAAGGCCCGCCGCCCTTGTCATTTCCCGTCGCGCCGGGTTCAGCCGGCCTTGGCCTGCCGGCTTGCGCCGTTGACGCGGCGGCTGCGCAGCTCTTCGGCCACCAGGAAGGCCAGTTCCAGTGACTGGCTGGCGTTCAGCCGCGGATCGCAGGCGGTGTGATAGCGGTTCGACAGATCCTCGTCCGTGACCGCGCGCACGCCGCCGATGCATTCGGTGACGTCCTGCCCGGTCATCTCGAAATGCACGCCGCCGGGGATGGTGCCTTCGGCGCGATGGACGGCGAAGAACTCGCGCACCTCGCGCAGCACCGAATCGAAGGGACGGGTCTTGTAGCCCGAGGCCGACTTGATGGTGTTGCCGTGCATCGGGTCGCAGGACCAGACGACATTCGCCCCCTCTTCGCGCACCGCCTTGATCAGCCGCGGCAGGTGGTCGCCGACCGAGCCGGCGCCGAAGCGGGCGATCAGCGTCAGCCGGCCCGGCTCGTTTTCCGGGTTCAGCCGGGCGATCAGCGCCTTGAGGTCGCCCTCGCTGATCGAGGGGCCGCATTTCAGCCCGATCGGGTTCTGCACGCCGCGGCAGAACTCGACATGCGCGCCGTCGACCTGGCGGGTGCGGTCGCCGATCCAGATCATGTGCCCCGAGCCCGCGACCGGCAGGCCGGTGGTCGAATCGATCCGCGCCAGCGCCTCTTCGTATTCCAGCAGCAGGGCCTCGTGGCTGGTGTAGAAATCCACCGTCCCCAGCCCATGCGCGGTTTCCGAGGTCACGCCCGCCGCCGCCATGAAGGCCATGGCGTCGCTGATCCGGTCGGCGATGTCGCGATAGCGCGCCGCCTCCTCGCCGCCGGTGAAGTCGCTGATCCAGCTTTGCACCCGGTGGATGTCGGCATAGCCGCCGGTCGAGAAGGCGCGCAGCAGGTTCAGCGAGGCCGCGGCCTGGGTATAGGCCGCCAGCATGCGCTGCGGGTCGGGGATGCGCGCCTCGGCGGTGAAGTCGAATCCGTTGATGATGTCGCCGCGATAGCTGGGCAGCTCCTGCTCGCCGATCTTCTCCATCGGGGCCGAGCGCGGCTTGGCGAACTGGCCCGCCATCCGGCCGACCTTGACCACCGGCAGCTGCGCGCCCCAGGTCAGCACGACGGCCATCTGCAGCATGACCTTGAAGGTGTCGCGGATGTTGTCGGCCGAGAATTCGGCAAAGCTTTCGGCGCAGTCGCCGCCCTGCAGCAGGAAGGCGCGGCCCGCCGCGACCTCGCCCAGCGAGGCTCTCAGCCGGCGCGCCTCGCCGGCAAAGACCAGCGGTGGGTATTTGGCCAGCAGCGCCTCGACGGCGGCGACGGCGTCCTGGTCGGGATAGTCGGGCATCTGGACGCGCGGATAGGCGCGCCAGCCACGCTTGTCCCATGCCTGTGCCGGGGTCGCGGAACTGGAATTCGTCGGTGCCATGATCCTATCCTTCATGCAAGCGGTGCCTGCCATATAGAGGGTGCAGGACCAAAGGAAAAGCCTTGCACGCGCCGCGATTGCCTGCTGATCTGCCGCGAATTCCTGACGCGCGACCGACATGCCAGACCACGATCCAGCAGTCCCCCCCGCTCCGGGGCCGAATCCGGCCCCCGCGCTGCGCTATGTGTTTTTGTTGCTGGACCGCTTCACCATGGTCTCATTCGCCGCCGCGATCGAGCCCCTGCGGCTGGCCAACCGGCTTTCCGGGCGCGAGCTTTACGAATGGCGGCTGATCGGCGAACAGGGCGAGACCGCGCTTTGCTCGAACGGCGCGCGCATCCTGCTGGACGGCCCGCTGGCCGAGACCCGGCGCGGCGACACGGTGCTGGTCTGCGGCGGGCTGGACGTGGCGCGGGCGGCCACGCGGCCGGTGCTGGCCTGGCTGCGGCGCGAGGCCCGGCGCGGCACCCGCATCGGCGCGCTTTGCACCGGCGCCTGGGTGCTGGCCGAGGCCGGGCTGCTGGACGGCCGCCGCGCCACCATCCACTGGGAAAACCAGGACGGCTTTGCCGAGAAATTCCCCGATGTCACCCTGATCCGCACCGTCTTCGTCGAGGACGGCAACCGGCTGACCGCCGCCGGCGGCACCGCCGCCATCGACCTGATGCTGCGCCAGATCGCCCGCGACCACGGCGCGGAACTGGCCAGCCGCGTGGCCGACCAGATGATCCACACCGCCATCCGCTCGGAAGAGGACCAGCAGCGCCTGTCCAGCCCCGGCCGGATCGGCGCGCACCATCCCCGGCTGGCGCAGGTTCTGGCCCGGATGGAGGCCAATATCGAGGATCCGGTCAGCCCGGCGCGGCTGGCCGCCGAGGCGGGCCTGTCGCCGCGCCAGCTGGAACGGCTGTTCGCCCGCCACCTGGGCCGCTCGCCCAAGCGCTATTACATGGAGCTGCGGCTGGAACGGGCGCGCCACCTGCTGCTGCAGACCCCGATGAGCGTGATGGAGATCGCCCTGGCCTGCGGCTTCGCCTCGGCCGTGCATTTCTCGAAATGCTATCGCGCGACCTATGGTTGCACGCCCTATCGCGAACGCGGCGCGGCCGGGGCGCATTAGCGGAACTTCCGCTGCGGCAAGTGCCCGATCGCGCGCCTTCCGCGGTCGCCAACACGCTTTTCTTTTCATTCGCGCGCTTATAACCTGTCAGACAGGACAATGTTCCACTCAGGGAGACGACTGATGAAAAAGCTTCTTCTGGCCAGCGCCGCCGGAGCCTTGCTTGCCGGTGCCGCCGGCGCCGAGGAAATCAAGATGGGCATTTCGCTGGGCCTGACCGGCCCCTTGGAATCGATCTCGCCGGCAATGCAGAAAGGCGCGGAACTGGCGATGAAGGAGGTCTCGGACAGCGGCAAGCTGCTGGACGGCTCGACCGTGACCCCGGTGGTCGCGGACAACACCTGCATCGACGCGGCCGCCTCGGTTGCCGCCGTCACCCGGCTGGTGACCGCCGAAGGCGTCAAGGGCGTCATGGGCGGCATGTGTTCGGGCGAAACCATCGCCTCGCTCGAACAGGTCGGCGTGCCGCAGGGCGTGGTGATGATCTCGCCCTCGGCGACCTCGCCCGCGCTTTCGACCATCGACGACAAGGGCTTCTTCTTCCGCACCTCGCCCTCGGACGCGCGCCAGGGCGAAGTCATGGCCGACATCGTGCTGGAACGCGGCATCAACAGCGTCGCGGTGACCTATACCAACAACGACTACGGCAAGGGCCTGGCCGACAGCTTCGCCGACGCCTACAAGGCCAAGGGCGGCACCGTCACCGTGGTTTCGGCCCATGACGACGGCAAGGCCGACTATTCGGCCGAGGTCGCGGCGCTTGCGGCCGCGGGCGGCGATGCGCTGGTCGTGGCGGGCTATGCCGACCAGGGCGGCTCGGGCGTCATCCAGGGCTCGCTCGACACCGGCGCCTTCGAGGTCTTCGTGCTGCCCGACGGCATGGTCAACAACGTGCTGGTCGAGAAGTTCGGCACCCAGCTGGAAAACTCGTTCGGCCAGAACCCCTCGGCCGAGGGCGAGGGGCATGACAAGTTCGACGCGCTCGCCAAGGAAGCCGGCTTCGACGGTACCTCGGCCTATGCCGGCGAATCCTACGACGCCGCCGCGCTGATGCTGCTGGCCATGCAGGCCGCCAAGTCCTCGGACCCCACGGTCTACAAGGACAAGGTGATGGAAGTCGCCAACGAGCCCGGCGAAAAGATCTATCCGGGCGAGCTGGCCAAGGGGCTGGAGCTGCTCGCGGCGGGCCAGGACATCGACTATGTCGGCGCCACCTCGGTCGAGCTGATCGAGCCGGGCGAAAGCGCCGGCGTCTATCGCGAGGTCGATTTCAAGGGCGGCAAGCTGAACGTCATAGGCTATCGCTAAGGCCCGCAGGTCGCGGAAAGGGTCCGGTCTCCGGGCCCTTTTCACAATCAAGAACAATCCCGTAAGGGAAATTCTTCATGCAACGCATGAAGCTGGGGAGCACTATGATCCAGGTCCACGACCTGCACAAGCATTTCGGAGGCTTCCGCGCCGTCGATGGTGCCAGCCTGACGATCGAGACGGGCTCGATCACCGGATTGATCGGCCCGAACGGCGCCGGGAAATCCACGCTTTTCAACGTCATCGCCGGCGTTCTGAAACCGACGGCCGGCCGCGTGACCATGGCCGGCGAGGACATCACCGGCCTGCCGCCGCACGAGCTGTTCCACAAGGGGCTGTTGCGCACCTTCCAGCTGGCGCACGAGTTTTCCTCGATGACGGTGCGCGAGAACCTGATGATGGTGCCCGGCGGGCAATGCGGCGAGACGCTGCTGAACACCTGGCTCCGCCGCGGCCGCATCCGCGAGGAGGAGCGCGCGCTTCGCAAGAAGGCCGACGAAGTGCTTGAGTTCCTGACCATTTCCCATGTCGCCGACGAAAAGGCCGGCAACCTGTCCGGCGGGCAGAAGAAGCTGCTGGAACTGGGCCGCACCATGATGGTGGATGCGAAGATCGTCTTTCTGGACGAGGTCGGCGCCGGGGTGAACCGCACGCTGCTGGGTACCATCGGCGATGCCATCGTGCGGCTGAACAAGGAGCGCGGCTATACCTTCTGCGTGATCGAGCATGACATGGATTTCATCGGCCGGCTTTGCGACCCGGTGATCGTCATGGCGGCGGGCAAGGTTCTGGCCCAGGGCTCTGCCGACAGCATCATGAAGAACGAGGCGGTGATCGAGGCCTATCTGGGCACCGGCCTGAAGAACAAGGTCGCGGCCGAGGTGGCCGAGGAAGCCGCCTTCGGCGAAAGCCACGGCGCCCAGCCCGGCCTGGGGGCCGAGGCCGGCCGCGGCGGCGACGGCAAGCCAGCGGGAGAGCTGTGATGGCAGAGCCCTATCTTTCCGCCACCGACATGCGCGGCGGCTATGGCAAGGCCGACATCCTGAACGGCTGCACCCTGACGGTCGAACGTGGCCAGATCGCCGTGATCGTCGGCCCGAACGGCGCCGGCAAGTCGACGGCGATGAAGGCCGTCTTCGGCATGCTGGCCCTGCGCGAGGGCAAGGTCGCGCTGGCCGGCGAGGACATCACCCGGCTGACCCCGCAGGAGCGGGTGCGCAAGGGCATGGGCTTCGTGCCGCAGACCCACAACATCTTCCCGACCATGACGGTCGAGGAAAACCTGGAGATGGGCGCCTTCATCCGCGAGGACGATTACCGCGACACCATGGCCCAGGTCTATGAGCTGTTCCCGGCGGTGGCCGACAAGCGCAGGCAGAACGCCGGCGAATTGTCGGGCGGCCAGCGCCAGCAGGTCGCCGTCGGCCGGGCGCTGATGACCCGGCCCAGCCTGCTGATGCTGGACGAGCCGACCGCTGGCGTCAGCCCCATCGTCATGGACGAGCTGTTCGACCGCATCATCGAGGTCGCCCGCACCGGCATCTCGATCCTGATGGTGGAACAGAACGCCCGCCAGGCGCTGGAGATCGCCGACATCGGCTATGTGCTGGTGCAGGGCGCCAACCGTTACACCGACAGCGGGCAGGCGTTGCTGGCCGATCCCGAGGTCCGCCGCACCTTCCTGGGGGGCTGAAGATGGACATGCTGAACGCCCTCGTGGCCATCCTGAACTTCGTGGTGATCCCCGCCGCCTCCTATGGCGCGCAGCTGGCGCTTGGGGCGCTGGGGGTGACGCTGATCTACGGCATCCTACGCTTTTCCAACTTCGCCCATGGCGACACCATGGCCTTCGGCGCCGCGCTGGTGATCCTGATCACCTGGGGGCTGCAGGCCATCGGCATCGGCCTGGGCCCGCTGCCCACGGCGCTGCTGGCCCTGCCCTTCGGCATCGCGCTGACCGCGGTCTTCATCCTGGGCACCGACCGCGTGGTCTATCGCTTCTATCGCAGCAAGCGCTCGGCCCCGATCATCCTGGTCATGGCCTCGGTCGGGGTCATGTTCATCATGAACGGGCTGACGCGGCTGATCATCGGCGTCGACGAGATCCGCTTCGACGACGGCGCGCGCTTCCTGGTCAGCGTGCAGCAGTTCCGCGCCTGGACCGGGCTGTCCGAGGGGCTGTCGCTGCGCGTCAGCCAGGCGCTGACGCTGGTGGTGACGGCGCTGGCCTGCTGGGCGCTGTTCCGCTTCCTGAACCGCTCGCGCGCCGGCAAGGCGATGCGGGCCTATTCCGACAACGAGGACCTGGCGCTGCTGTCGGGCATCGACCCCGAGCGGGTGGTGCGCCTGACCTGGCTGATCGCCACCGCGCTGGCGGTGACGGCGGGCACGCTTTACGGGCTGGACAAGTCCTTCAAGGTCTTCAACTATTTCCAGATCCTGCTGCCGATCTTTGCCGCCGCCATCGTCGGCGGCCTCGGCAATCCGCTGGGCGCGGTGGCGGGCGGCTTCATCGTCGCCTTCTCCGAGGTGGCCGTGACCTATCCCTGGCGCAAGATCGCGACCTACCTGGGATTCGAGCCCCAGGGGCTGCTGCAGCTTCTGTCCACCGAATACAAGTTCGCGGTCAGCTTCGTGATCCTGATCGTGGTCCTGCTGTTCCGGCCGACCGGCCTGTTCCGCGGCAAATCCGTCTGAGGAGGGCGTTTATCCATGTCGAATACACGTCAAGCCGAAGCGGTCAGCCCCTGGCGCGCGCCGGTGCTGTTCCTGATCCTGGCCGCGCTGTTCCTGGCCGAGGGCAGCTTTCGCAACGCGCTGTTCTCGGGCAGCTGGAACACGGCGCTGGCCATCCTGAACATGGGGCTGATCTCGGCCGTCATGGCCCTGGGCGTCAACATGCAATGGGGCTATGCCGGGCTGTTCAACGCCGGCGTCGTGGGCTTCCTGGCGCTTGGCGGGCTGGCGCCGGTGCTGGTCTCGACCGCGCCGGTGCAGGGCGCCTGGGCCGCCGGCGGGCCGCGGCTGATCCTGGCGCTTCTGGTTGGGCTCGGCACGCTGGTGCTGGCGGCGCAGGTTTGGCGGCGCATCTCCGGGGCCTGGCGCGTCCCGGCGCTGGTCGCGGTGCTGGTGGCGGGCTTCGTGGCCTATCGCTGGCTGTTCGATCCGGCGGTGATGGCGATCGAGGCGAACAATTCCGCCCGCGCCGGCAATATCGGCGGGCTGGGCTGGCCGGTGCTGCTGTCCTGGCCGGTGGGGGCGCTGTTTGCCGCCGCGGCCGCCTGGGGCGTCGGCAAGGTGGCGCTGGGGCTGCGCTCGGACTACCTGGCCATCGCCACGCTGGGCATCGGCGAGATCATCGTCGCGGTGATGCGCAACGAGGAATGGCTGTCGCGCGGGGTCAAGAACGTCTCGGGCATCCCGCGCCCGGTGCCCTATGAGCTGGACCTGCAGGGCAATGCCGATTTCGTGGCCCGCGCCGCCGAATGGGGGATGAGCCCGGCCGTCGCCTCGGGCGTCTGGGTCAAGCTGCTTTACGCGGGCCTGTTCGGGGCGGTGCTGCTGGCGCTGATCCTGCTGGCGGAACTGGCGCTGAAATCGCCCTGGGGCCGGATGATGCGCGCGATCCGCGACAACGAGACCGCCGCCGAGGCCATGGGCAAGGACGTGACCCGCCGGCATCTGCAGATCTTCGTCATCGGCAGCGCAGTGATCGGCCTGGCCGGCGCGATGATGGTCACGCTGGACGGGCTTTTGTCGCCCAACAGCTTCAATCCGCTGCGCTATACCTTCCTGATCTGGGTGATGGTGATCGTCGGCGGCTCGGGCAACAACTGGGGCGCGGCGCTGGGGGCGATCCTGGTCTGGTTCCTGTGGATCAAGGCCGAGGTCTGGGGCCCCGAGCTGATGCGGCTGGTCACCGGGCCGCTGCCCGCGGGCGCATTGCGCGACCACCTGCTGGGCAGCGCGCCGCATATGCGCTTCATCGCGCTGGGGGTGGTGCTGCTGCTGGTGCTGCGCTTTGCGCCACGGGGGCTGGTGCCGGAGAAGTGATGGGAGGACGTCACGGGGGCTTTGCCCCCGCACCCCCAGGGTATTTGGAAAACGGAGAAAGGTGCGGGTCTGCGCCTTTTCTCACGCTGCGGTGAGGGTGATCGGCGTCCGGTCGCCCTGGGCGAAGCGACGCAGCACCGCGGGGTAGAGCCGGTGTTCCTGGACCAGGACGCGGGCGGCCAGCGTCTCGGCCGTGTCGCCGGGCAGGACCGGCACCCGCGCCTGGCCGAGGATCGGGCCGGCGTCGAGTTCGGGCGTGACCAGGTGGACGGTGGCCCCGGCCTCGGCATCGCCGGCCTCGATGGCGCGGCCATGGGTGTGCAGGCCGGGATATTTCGGCAGGAGCGAGGGGTGGATGTTCAGCATCCGGCCCTGGAAGCGCTGCACGAAATCCGGGGTCAGGATGCGCATGAAGCCGGCCAGGCAGAGGATGTCCGGTTCCGCCGCCAGCAGCGGTTCCAGCAGCGCCGCCTCGAAACCGGCGCGGTCGCCGGGATAGGCGCGGTGGTCCACCGCGAAGCTCGGCACGCCCAGGGCCTGCGCCCTGGCCAGCCCCGCCGCCTGCGGGTCGTTCGAGCCGACGATCACCGGGCGGGCCGGGTGGCTGCCGGTCATCGATTCGACCAGCTGGACCATGTTCGAGCCGCCGCCCGAGATCAGGATGGCGACGCGTTTCACCGCAGCCGGCCGGAGTAGCGCACGCCCGCGCCGGGGCGGACATGGCCCAGGCGGACCACCGTTTCGCCCTGCGCCTTCAGCAGCGCCTCGAGTTCGGCGGCACGCTCGGCGGCCACGGCCAGGATCATGCCGATGCCGCAGTTGAAGGTCTTGAGCATCTCGGCATCAGCGATGTCGCCGGCCCCGGCCAGCCAGTCGAAGACCGGCGGCAGGCTGAAGCTGTCGAGGTCCACCTCGGCCCCGAGGCCCTGGGGCAGGACGCGCGGCAGGTTCTCGGTGATGCCGCCGCCGGTGATATGGGCCGCCGCATGCACGCCACCGGCGCGGATCGCCGCCAGAAGCGGGCGCACGTAGAGCCGCGTCGGCACCAGCAGCGCCTGGCCCAGCGTGCCCGCGGCAAAGGGCGCGGGCGCCGACCAGTCGAGCCCGGCGTGGTCGGCCACCCGGCGCACCAGCGAGAAGCCGTTGGAATGCACCCCGTCCGAGGCGAGGCCCAGCAGCACGTCGCCATCCGCGACGCCCGCCGGCAGGGCCGTGCCCCGCTCCATCGCGCCGACGGCGAAGCCCGCGAGGTCGAAATCGCCGCGCGCATACATGCCCGGCATCTCGGCCGTCTCGCCGCCGATCAGCGCGCAGCCGGACCGGCGGCAGCCCTCGGCGATGCCGTTGATGACCCGCGCCGCCTCATCGACCGACAGCTTGCCGGTGGCGAAATAATCCAGGAAGAACAGCGGCTCGGCACCCTGGCAGACCAGGTCGTTCACGCACATCGCCACCAGGTCGATGCCCAGCCCGTCAAGCTCGCCCGTGTCGATGCCGATGCGCAGCTTGGTGCCGACGCCGTCGGTCGCGGCCACCAGAACCGGGTCGTCATAGCCGGCCGCGCGCGGGTCGAAGAGCGCGCCGAAACCGCCCAGCCCTTCCATCACGCCGGGGCGGCGGGTGGCGGCGGCGGCGGGCTTGATCCGCTCGACCAGCGCATTGCCCGCGTCGATATCCACTCCGGCCTCGGCATAGGACAGGCCGCTCTTGCGCTGCTCGGTCATCTTCGGGATCCCCTTTGCTTTGACGCCCCGATAGCGCAGGCGGGCCGCGCAGGCAATGTGCCCGCTGCGACCGGGCGCGGATTTGGCCCCGGCGCCCCTGCCGCGATCCGGCGCGGCGGCTGTTGTCGGCCCCCGCCGCCGGGCATTAAGATCAATATGCGACCATAACGAAGCCATGCGGCGAATCAAATGCCTGCCACGCTGAGTCTGATGGGATCCGTGCGCCTGCGCGGCGCCGGCGGGGCGGATCTCACCCCCCGCAGCCAGAAGGCTCGTGGCGCGCTGGCATTGCTGGGCACGGCGCCGGACCTGCGGCTCAGCCGCGCCCGGCTGCAAGACCTGCTGTGGAGCGAGCGGGGCCGGCAGCGCGGTTCCGACAGCCTGCGGCAGATGCTGCGCGAGCTGCGCGCCGCGCTGGGTGCCGAAAAGGGCATCCTGCTGACCGGCGTGGGCTGGGTGGGGCTGGACGCCGAGCGGCTGCGCATCGACCTGACCCCGGTCTATGACGCCGGCGGCGCGCCGATCGAGTTCGCCGCCGACATCGACGTGCCCGACCCCGAGTTCGAGACCTGGTTGCGCGACATGCGCCTGCGGCTGACGCCGGATTGCGACGGTCCCAGCATCCTGCAACGGCCCCTGCCGCCCCCGCCCCTGCCCGAGCCCTGGTGCGCGGGCGAGCCCGCCCCCGGCGATTACGTCGTGGCCTTGCAGCCGGTCGAAAGCAACGACGCCCGCGCCCATGTCATCGGCGAGATGATCCTGAACGAGGCCGCCGCCCGCGCCTGCGAGATGATCCCGGCGGTGCTGGCCGACCGGCACTCGGCCGGGGCGCCGCAGGCCGGCATCCAGATCGGCGCCATCTGCTATGCGGCGGGGACCGACTGCTCGCTGATGGTGGTGATGCGCGACCTGGCCACCGGCGCGCGCGGCTGGACGCGGCGCTTCACCATCCGCGCCGCCGACGAGACCGCGACCATGCGCCATGCGGTGGCGCAGATCGCGGTGGCGCTGCTTGACCGGGCGCGGCGGACCGCGCCGCCGGCGCAGGGGCTGACCTTCCCGGTCTGGGACGTGTTCAGCTATTCCCGCGACCGGCTGGAATCGGCCGACCGCATCCTTGCCGCGATGCCGCGGGAACGGCAGAGCGGCGTGGCGCTGGCGCTGCGCTCCTATCTGCGCAACACGCTGATCAGCGAGCGGCTGACCGAGGATCCGGCGCGCTGCTCGGACGAGGCCGAGGCCTTTGCGCGGCAGGCGCGCGACCTGGCGCCCGCCAACCCCTCGGTGCTGGCGGTGGCCTCGCTTTCCGCCTCGTGGCGGCGGGATGCGGTAGGGGCGCTGGAGCTGGCGCAGGCCGCCTGCCGCAACGATCCCGACAACGAGCTGGCCTGCCATGCGCTGTCCCAGGCGCTGACCGATGTCGGCCGCGACCTCGAGGCGCTGGAGGCGACCGAGCGCGGCGCCCGCGGCGCCCTGGCCGAGCTGGGCCCGGCCTCGTGGCTGATGCGCCGCGCCGTGGTGCAGCTGCGGCTGGGCCGGCTGGGCGATGCCGAGAACTCGGCCGCGGCCGCCTTTGCCTTCGCCCCGGACAACCGGCCCTCGCTGCGTTTCCTGGCGGCGCTGCGCTATCATCGCGGCGACGTGGCCGGCGCCGCCGACGCCCTGCGCCACCTGCGCCGGATCGAGCCGGATTTCTCGCTCGAGCTGATGGCCGAACCGGATTATCCGGTCGCGCCGCTGCGCATGGCCCGGCTGATGGGGATCACCCGCTCGGGGCTTTGAGGCCGCCGCGGTCAGGGCGAGACCAGCACCTCCAGCACGATGGGCGCCCCGCCCCGGCCCGGCTCCAGCACCAGCCGGGCGCGGCCGGGGGCGACGGCGACAAAGGCCAGGACAAGGGGCGGGCCGGCATCCAGCCGGGGCAGTTCGGGGCCGGCAAGGATCGGTGCGCCCTGCAGCCGGGCCAGGCGGGGGTCGCGGGCCGCGGCCTCGGACAGGCTGTTCAGATGCACCTCCAGCCGGTCGCCGCAGCGCAGGGCCACGGGGCCCGAGATGTGGTCCTCGTGCAGCACGCAGGTCATGGGCCGGTGCCGCGGCGGATAGCGCAGCGGCGGCGCGCCCGTCGCCATCGCCCGCTGCATGCTGTCGAGCCAGGCGCCGCGCAGCCGCGCGGCCGTCAGGTCCGCCCGGTCCAGCCGCGCGCCGGTCAGGTCGGCGCGCTCCAGCACCGCACCGCGCAGGTCGGCATCGGACAGGTCCGCCAGCCCCAGGCTGGCCCGCGACAGGTTGGCGTTGCGAAACCGCGCCCGCGGCGCGCGGGCCGACCACAGGCTTGCATCCGACAGCTGCGCGTCGGTCAGGTCGGCCTCGGTCAGGTCGGCATAGGACAGGTCGGCACCCACCAGCGTCATGCCCGACAGGTCCAGCCCGGCCAGGTCGGACCCGGCCAGGTGCAGACGGCCCATCGTCGCGATGCGCCGGACGATCTCGGCGCGGGTGTATTCCGCCATGCTCCCTCTCTCGGACAGTCCTCGCCAAGAGTGTGCGGCCAGTCAAGTGCCCGGAGGCGGCTGCCTCCGCCTCCGGGCTACCGGATCGTCAGTCACCCAGGTCAGACTGGATCCAGTAACGCTTGCGAAAGCCGCGCACGCATTCGATCTCGATGCCCTGGCGGGCGACGAGACGGGCGGTGTTGCTGCGGATTCCGTATCCTATTTCCGTGGTGCCCGGCAGGGTGCGCAGGCTCAGCGGCGCCGCGCCGCGCGCGGCCAGGTCGCGCATCAGCCGCGCCGAATGCTGCGCCAGGATGCGGGTGATCGACTGCGGCTCGGGCTCGGGCAGGCCCTCGGGCCGCACGGGCGGCGGCGGGTCGTCGGGCAGGCCGTGGCGATGGGCGCGCACCGGCATCCGCTCGGCCACCCGGCGCAGGGTCGATTCGATGCGCAGCACGGTGCCGTCCGGCCGCATCGCCAGCCGCAGCGTCCCGGCATCCGGGGTCAGCACCGGGATGCCGTCGATCGCCTGGCGGAATTGCACGATGATCTCGTCCAGGCTTTCCGCCGGGGGCTCGTCCAGCCGGCGCAGGCTGGCCGTCGCCGAAAGCGCCAGCGAGACGCGGTCGAAGACCAGCTCGATCCCCGCCGGCAGAAAGCCGTATGACCGCAGCACGGACCGGGCGCGGCTGACCAGGGCGCGGCGTGGCGGCATCTCGCGCAGGCCGCGACCCGGCGCGGCGGGCTCCAGCTCCAGCAGGATGTGCCCGTCCGGCCGGCGCTGAAAGCGCAGCGCCCCCTGGCCCACCGAAAGCGCGCCCTGCGCATCGAGGGCGGCCAGCGCCGGGTCCAGCCCCAGCCGCGACAGCACCGAGCGGGCCAGGGCGCGATCCTCGGACACCGGGACCAGCCGCACGGCGCCGAACTCGGCCGGGGGCTCGGTCAGCGCCGCCTCGCGCTGGTAAAGCGCCTGGGGCGCGTGCCAGCGCCAGGCCCAGCATTGCGCCGCGACGCGCTGCGCCGCAAAGCGCCGCTCGCCGAACAGCATGGCCAGCGCCGCATCGCGGTCGGGCGCGCAGGCGCAGGCGACCGGGCTTTGGTCGGGGGCCACGTCCCAGGCCCCGTCCAGCCAGGCCTGGGCAAAGGGCTTGCCCATCTGCCAGTGGCGCCAGAAATTCGCGCCATAGCGGCCGGAATCCCAGCAGATCGAATCGAAGCCGAACAGCATCCGCAGCCCGGCATTGGCCCGCGCCCAACTGTAAAGCGGGCTGAAGCCTCGCCCGACGCGCAGCGACTGGCTGGTGGACCAGAACAGATAGCGCAGGCCGTCGGTGCCAAGCCGCATCCGTTCGGCGGTCAGGCAGGCGTCCGTCCCGGTCCAGAGCGCCCCCATCGGCAGGTGGAACACCCCGTCGTCGCCCATCCGGCCATGGCCGGCGTGATAGAACACCCGCACCGAATCCATGTCCCGGCCCGGCGCATGTTCCATCGCCTGCCGGTCGTAGATCCAGGACTTCACCGCCGCGTCCCGGCGCCAGAAATCCGGCGTGGCGAAGCGGTCCACCGCATCCAGAAACCCGCCCGCATCGCGATGGGCGGCATGCAGCGCACCGGCGGCGCGATAGGTCTCGACGCTGCAGGCGCCGTAAAGCCGGCTGGCGGGGCCGGGCATGTCCGCGGCTTCCGCAGGATCCGCCGCCGCCTCCGTTTCCCAACCCGGCCGGGGGTGCAATTGCTGCATCCCATCGAATCCGGGACCGGATCGGGAAACGAAATCTTCCATGCCGAAGCTCCTTGCAGGACACGCGCCGGATCCTTCGGACCCGGCAGGCGGACGCGGTCACAGGTTGCGTCGAAGCTAGGCCGGGCGGCGTGAACTGAACGTGAATCGACGCTTAATGCACAAATGGCCGGGAAATCCCCGCATCCGCCCGGAAAGCAAAGGTCCGGTCCGGGCGCAATTAGACGAATCAGCGCCCCTCGCCCACCCCCGCATGCGGCGCCATGCCCAGGGAAAGCTCGCGCGCGGCCTCGATCACCGCCTCGGACATGGCCTCGAGCCGCGCGTCCGACATGCGCAGGCTCGGCCCCGAGACCGAGATCCCCGCCGCCGCCTCGCCGGCCAAGTCGAAGATCGGCGCGGCGATGCAACGCATGCCGGGCGTGCGCTCTTCGTTGTCCAGGGCATAGCCGCGGGCGCGGATGCGGGCCAGATCGTCCAGGAGCGCCTGGGGGTCGGTCAGCGTCATCTCGGTGAACCGCTCCAGCCGCATCTCGCGGATCATCCGCTTCAGGTCCGCCGGCCGGGCATGGGCCAGAAGCGCCTTGCCGATCCCCGAGGCATGCAGCGCCGAGCGCGTGCCGGGCGGAAAGAAGGCGCGGATCGTCTCATGCGTCTCGGCCTGGCTCAGGAACAGCACGGCATCGCCGTTCAGGATGCCCAGGTTCGCCGTCTCGCCCGTCACCTCCATCAGCCGGCGCAGCAGCGGCCGCGCCCGCTCGACCAGGCCCGAGCGGCGCATGAAGGCCGAGCCGTGGCGAAAGGCCGTCGGCCCGACATGCCAGGCCTGGGTCTGGCTGTCGCTTTCCGCCACGCCGCGCGCCGCCAGCGTCACCAGCACCCGATGCACGGTCGAGGGCGCCATCTCCAGGCGCTGCGCGATCTCGGTCAGCGTCAGCCCGCTGGAGACCGCGATCAGGTCGAGGATGTCGAGCGCCCGGTCCAGCGCCCGGATGCCGCCCGAATCCTCGGCGCCCAGGCCGCCGGCGCGGCCCCTGGGACGGCCCCTTTTGCGGATCTGAACCGACATTCAATTTTTCCTTTCGACAACTTTTTCATTTTCTTGAAAATCACGGCTTGGCTTTGGAAAAGACCAACCGGCTGATTCCACGTCACTTTAGGCCATTTTTCCGCGATTGCGAAATATTTTTCAGAAAAATTGCATCAATGGACAGCAAAACGTAGCTTGGTCCACAAGCGCAGGAGGAATTGCCATGACCAGTCAGAACCCGATCTTCATCCCCGGCCCCACCAACATCCCCGAGGAGATGCGCAAGGCCGTGGACATGCCCACCATCGACCACCGCTCGCCGGTGTTCGGCCGGATGCTGCATCCGGCGCTGGAGGGGGTGAAGAAAGTCCTCAAGACCACGCAGGCGCAGGTGTTCCTGTTCCCCTCGACCGGCACCGGCGGCTGGGAAACCGCGATCACCAACACGCTGTCGCCCGGCGACAAGGTGCTGGCGGCCCGCAACGGCATGTTCAGCCACCGCTGGATCGACATGTGCCAGCGCCACGGGCTGGACGTGACCTTCGTCGAGACCCCCTGGGGCGAGGGCATCCCCGCCGACCGTTTCGAAGAGATCCTGGCCGCCGACAAGGGCCACGAGATCCGCGTCGTGCTGGCCACGCATAACGAGACCGCGACCGGGGTGAAATCCGACATCGCCGCCGTCCGCCGCGCGCTGGACGCCGCCAAGCACCCGGCCATGCTGTTCGTCGACGGCGTTTCCTCGATCGGCTCGATGGATTTCCGCATGGACGAATGGGGCGTCGACATCGCCGTCACCGGCTCGCAAAAAGGCTTCATGCTGCCGCCGGGGCTGGCCATCGTCGGCTTCTCGCCCAAGGCCATGGCGGCGGTCGAAAGCGCGCGCCTGCCGCGCACCTTCTTCGACATCCGCGACATGGCGACCGGCTATGCCCGCAACGGCTATCCCTACACGCCGCCGGTCGGCCTGATCAACGGGCTGAACGCCAGCTGCGAGCGCATCCTGGCCGAGGGGCTGGAGAACGTCTTTGCCCGCCACCACCGCATCGCCGGCGGCGTGCGCGCCGCGGTCGAGGCCTGGGGGCTGAAGCTCTGCGCCGCCCGCCCCGAGCTTTATTCCGACAGCGTCAGCGCCATCCGCGTCCCCGAGGGCTTCGACGCCAACCTGATCGTCAGCCATGCGCTGGAGACCTATGACATGGCCTTCGGCACCGGCCTGGGCCAGGTCGCCGGCAAGGTGTTCCGCATCGGCCACCTGGGCAGCCTGACCGACGCCATGGCGCTGTCCGGCATCGCCACGGCCGAGATGGTGATGGCCGACCTCGGCCTGCCGATCAAGCTGGGCTCGGGCGTCGCTGCCGCGCAGGAACATTACCGCCAGACCACCGCCGCCGCGCAGAAGAAAGCCGCGTGATGAAGGACAGCGAGATGTATATCCCGACCTACGAGGACATGCTGGCCGCGCATGAGCGGATCAAGCCGCATATCCGCCGCACGCCGATCCGCACGTCGGACTATCTGAACGAGCTTGCCGGCGCGCAGCTGTTCTTCAAATGCGAAAACTTCCAGGAGCCGGGGGCCTTCAAGGTCCGCGGCGCCACCAATGCGGTCTTTGGCCTTGACGAGGCGCAGGCGGCCAGGGGCGTCGCCACGCATAGCTCGGGCAACCATGCCTCGTGCCTGAGCTACGCCGCGATGCTGCGGGGCATCCCCTGCAACGTGGTCATGCCGCGCACCGCGCCGCAGGCCAAGAAGGACACGGTGCGCCGCTATGGCGGCAAGATCACCGAATGCGAGCCCTCGACCTCGTCGCGGGAAGAGACCTTCGCCAAGGTGCAGGCCGAGACCGGCGGCGATTTCGTCCACCCCTATAACGACCCGCGGGTGATCGCGGGCCAGGGCACCTGCGCCAAGGAGCTCATGGAGCAGACCGACGGGCTCGACGCCCTGGTGGCCCCCATCGGCGGCGGCGGCATGATCTCGGGCACCTGCCTGACGCTGTCGACGCTGGCGCCCGAGGTGAAGGTGATCGCGGCCGAGCCCGAGCAGGCCGACGACGCCTATCGCAGCTTCAAGGCCGGCTACATCATCGCCGACGACGCGCCCAAGACCGTCGCCGACGGCCTGCTGGTGCCGCTCAAGGATCTGACCTGGCATTTCGTCAAGAACCACGTCCACGAGATCTATACCGCCTCGGACGCCGAGATCGTGGACGCGATGAAGCTGATCTGGAAGCACCTGCGCATCGTGATGGAGCCCTCCAGCGCCGTGCCGCTGGCCACCATCCTGAAGAACCCGGATGCCTTTGCCGGCAAGCGCGTCGGCGTCATTGTCACCGGCGGCAATGTCGATCTCGACAAGCTGCCCTGGAACTGAACCCGAATTGAGGAGAGCCCCATGAACGCGAAAACGGATTTCGCCGGCTACGAGGTCGGCTATGACATCCCCGCCCTGCCGGGCATGGACGAGGCCGAGATCCAGACGCCCTGCCTGATCCTCGACCTGGACGCGCTGGAGCGCAACATCAGGAAGATGGGCGACTATGCCAAGGCGCATGGCATGCGCCACCGCAGCCACGGCAAGATGCACAAGTCGGTGGACGTGCAGAAGCTGCAGGAGTCGCTGGGCGGCTCGGTCGGCGTCTGCTGCCAGAAGGTCAGCGAGGCCGAGGTCTTTGCCCGCGGCGGCATCGGGGACGTGCTGGTCACGAACGAGGTGCGCGAGCCGGCCAAGATCGACCGGCTGGCCCGGCTGCCCAAGACCGGCGCGACGGTGACGGTCTGCGTCGACGACGTGTCCAACATCGCCGACCTGTCGGCGGCGGCGCAAAAGCACGGCACCGAACTGGGCATCTTCGTGGAAATCGACTGCGGCGCCGGGCGCTGCGGCGTGACCACCAAGGAAGCCGTGGTCGAGATCGCCAAGGCCGCCGCCGCCGCCCCGAACCTGGTCTTCAGGGGCATCCAGGCCTATCAGGGCGCCATGCAGCACATGGACAGCTACGAGGACCGCAAGGCCAAGCTGGACGCCGCCATCGCCCAGGTCAAGGAAGCCGTCGCCGCGCTGGAAGCCGAGGGCTTGCCCCCCGAATTCGTCTCGGGCGGCGGCACGGGTTCCTATTATTTCGAAAGCAATTCGGGCGTTTACAACGAATTGCAATGCGGCAGCTACGCCTTCATGGATGCCGATTACGGCCGCATCCACGATGCCGAGGGCAAGCGCATCGACCAGGGCGAATGGGAGAACGCGCTGTTCATCCTGACCTCGGTCATGAGCCATGCCAAGCCGCACCTGGCGGTGGTCGATGCCGGGCTCAAGGCGCAGTCGGTCGATAGCGGCCTGCCCTTCGTCTATGGCCGCGACGACGTGAAATACATCAAGTGCAGCGACGAGCATGGCGTGGTCGAGGACAAGGACGGCGTGCTGAAAGTCAACGACAAGCTGCGGCTGGTGCCCGGCCATTGCGACCCGACCTGCAACGTCCACGACTGGTATGTCGGCGTTCGGAACGGCAAGGTCGAGACGGTCTGGCCGGTTTCGGCGCGCGGAAAGGGCTACTGATGCTCGTCGTCGCCGAAAAGGAAATCGCGGGTCTGATGACCCCCGAAGCGGCCTTCGAGGCCATCGAGGCGATCTTCGCCTCGATGGCCCGTCGCAAGGCCTATAACTTCCCGGTGGTGCGCGAGGCCATCGGCCACGAGGATGCGCTTTACGGCTTCAAGGGCGGCTTCGACGCCTCGGCGCTGGTGCTGGGGCTGAAGGCCGGTGGCTACTGGCCGAACAACCAGAAGCACAACCTGATCAACCACCAGTCCACCGTCTTCCTGTTCGACCCGGACACCGGCCGGGCGACTGCCGCGGTGGGCGGCAACCTGCTGACGGCGCTGCGCACCGCGGCGGCCTCGGCGGTGTCGATCAAGTATCTGGCGCCCAAGGGGGCCAAGGTGCTGGGCATGATCGGCGCCGGCCACCAGTCCGCCTTCCAGATGCGGGCGGCGGCTGCCGTGCATCCGTTCGAGAAGGTCATCGGCTGGAACCCGCATCCCGAGATGCTGTCGCGCCTTGCCGATACCGCCGCCGAACTGGGCCTGCCCTTCGAGGCGGTCGAGCTGGACCGGCTGGGCGCTGATGCCGACGTGATCATCTCGATCACCTCGTCATTCTCGCCCCTGCTGATGGACCAGCATGTGAAGGGCCCAACGCATATCGCCGCCATGGGCACCGATACGAAAGGCAAGCAGGAGCTGGACCCGGCGCTGGTCGCGCGCGCCCGGATCTTCACCGACGAGGTCGCGCAGTCGGTCAGCATCGGCGAATGCCAGCATGCCATCGCATCGGGCCTGATCCGCGAGGATCAGATCGGCGAACTCGGCGCCGTGGTCGCGGGCGACCATCCGGGACGCGGCGACGCCGAGGTGACGCTGTTCGACGGCACCGGCGTCGGGCTGCAGGATCTGGCGGTTGCGCAGAAAGTCCTTGAAATCGCAAAGGAAAAGGGACTGGCGCAAGAAGTCGAGATCTAAAGAGACATAACGTCCTGAAACTAGGGAGGTATAGGACGAATGCAAGCAATCGACACCAGCCCCGGCTTTGATCCGGTCGAGGAGCGCATCGTCGCGCCTCGGCTGCTCGCCCTGGGCTTCCAGCATGTTCTGGTCATGTATGCCGGCGCCATCGCGGTGCCGCTGATCGTCGGCCGCGCCCTGCAGCTTTCGCCGCAGGACGTGGCCTTCCTGATTTCCGCCGACCTCTTCGTCTGCGGCATCGTCACCATCATCCAGTCCTTCGGCGCCACGCAATGGTTCGGCATCCGCCTGCCGGTGATGATGGGCGTGACCTTCGCCGCCGTCGGGCCGATGGTCGCCATCGCCTCGTCCAATCCGGGGCAGGAGGGGGCGCGGATGATGTTCGGCGCCATCATGGCCGCCGGGCTCATCTCGATCTTCTTCGCGCCGCTGGTCAGCCGGCTGTTGCGCTTTTTCCCCAGCGTCGTCACCGGCACGGTGATCCTGGTGATCGGCGTCAGCCTGATGCCGGTGGGCATCAACTGGATCTTCGGCCTGCCGGTCGGCCCGACCGCGCCGCAACTGGTCGATCCCGCCGCCCAGGCCTGGCTGGAGGCCGCCCGCGCCGCCGGCGACGTCCCCGACAGCGTCAAGCTGATGCCGACCGTCGCCAATCCCGAATATGCCTCGCTGCCGCGCATCCTGATCGGCATCACCGTGCTGGCCGCGATCCTGCTGATCGCCCGCTACGCCCGCGGCTTCGTCGCCAATATCGCGGTGCTCCTGGGCATCGTCATCGGCGGGCTGCTGGCCGCCGCGCTCGGCATGATGCATTTCGAGGGCATCGCCGAGGCAGCCTGGTTCGCCCCGATCAAGCCCCTGCATTTCGGCATGCCGATCTTCGACCCGGTGATGATCCTGACCATGCTGCTGGTCATGTTCGTGACCATGATCGAATCGACCGGCATGTTCCTGGCGCTTTCCGACATCTGCGGCCGCCGCATGACGCCCAAGGCGCTTTCGGCCGGGCTGCGCGTCGACGGCCTGGGCACCGCGATCGGCGGGCTCTTCAACACCTTCCCCTATACCTCCTTCAGCCAGAACGTCGGGCTGGTGGGCGTGACCGGCGTGCGCTCGCGCTTCGTCTGCGTGGCGGGCGGCGCGATCATGATCGTGCTGGGCCTGATCCCCAAGATGGGCGCGCTGGTCGAATCGCTGCCGACCACGGTGCTGGGCGGCGCGGGGCTGGTGATGTTCGGCATGGTCGCCGCGACCGGCATCCGCATCCTCTCGACGGTGGATTTCAAGGGCAACAAGCACAACCTGTTCATCGTCGCCGTCTCGCTGGGGCTGGGCATGGTCCCGATGATCGCGCCCGACTTCAACCAGTGGCTGCCGCATTCCATGCACACGCTGATCCACTCCGGCATCCTTCTGGCCGCCGTGGCCGCGGTGCTGCTGAACTGGTTCTTCAACGGCGCGCCGCACACCAGCGACGAGGAAATCGCCGCCGCCGCCCACGCAGCCGAGGCGCATTGATGACGAAACGCCTGCTCATCAGGGGCGCCGAAGTGGTCGTGACCATGGACGGCGCCCGGCGCGAGATCGCCGGCGGGGACGTGCTGGTCGAGGGCGGGGTGATCTCCGCCGTCGACCCCGGCCTCTCGGCCGAAGGCGCCGAGGTGGTCGAGGCGCGGGGCTGCGTCGTCACCCCCGGCCTCGTCAACACCCATCACCACCTGTTCCAGACCCTGACCCGCGCCGTGCCCGCGGCCCAGGACGCGGCGCTGTTCGGCTGGCTCAGGACGCTTTATCCGATCTGGGGCCGCATGGGTCCCGAGGACATCCGCCTGTCGACCCGGATCGGCCTTGCCGAACTGGCGCTCTCGGGCTGCACCTGCTCCTCGGACCATCTCTACCTGTTCCCGAACGGCGCCCGGCTCGACGACAGCATCGAGGCGGCGGCCGAGATCGGCATCCGCTTCACCGCCACCCGCGGCGCCATGTCGATCGGCGAGTCCAAGGGCGGCCTGCCCCCCGACGCCCTGGTCGAGGACGAGGCCGCGATCCTCAAGGACAGCGAGCGCCTGGTCGCCGCCTTCCACGACCCCAGGCCCGGCGCCATGGTGCAGGTCGGCCTCGCCCCCTGCTCGCCCTTCTCGGTCAGCCGGGAACTGATGCGCGACGCGGCGATCCTCGCCCGCGACAAGGGCGTGCGGCTGCACACCCACCTGGCCGAAAACGACGAGGATATCGCCTATTCTCTGGAAAACTTCGGCATGCTGCCCGGCGATTACGCCGAAAGCCTGGGCTGGACCGGCGAGGATGTCTGGCACGCGCATTGCGTGAAACTTTCGGACAAGGAAATCGACCTCTTCGCCCGCAGCGGCACCGGGGTCGCGCATTGCCCCTGCTCGAACGCGCGCCTCGCCTCGGGCATCGCCCCGGTGCGGCGGATGCGCGACGCCGGCGTGCCGGTGGGCCTGGGCGTCGACGGCTCGGCCAGCAACGATTGCAGCCATCTGGGCCTCGAGGCGCGCCAGGCCATGCTGGTCGCCCGCCTCAAGGACGGCCCCGCCGCCATGGGCGCGCGCGAGGCGCTGGAGATCGCCACGCTCGGCGGCGCGCGCGTGCTGGGCCGCAGCGACATCGGCGCGCTGGAACCCGGCAAGCGCGCCGACCTGGTGCTCTGGGACGTCTCGGAACTGCCCGCCGCCGGCCAATGGGATCCGGTGGCGGCGCTGGTCTTCTGCGCGCCGATCCGCCCGCGCGCGGTCTATGTGGAAGGCCGCGCCGTGGTGCAGGATCACCACCTGCTGACCGCAGACACGAATCGCCTGAACGAACAGGCCCGCGCCGCCATCGCCCGGCTCGCCGATTGACTAAGGAAAGGAAGACAATGCCCGGCTATCTGACCACCCATGTGCTCGACACCGCCAACGGCACGCCCGCGCAAGGCATGCGGATCGAGCTTTACCGCCTCGACCCCGAGCGCCGGCTGATCGCCCAGACCGTCACCAACCACGACGGCCGCACCGACAAGCACATCCTGCCCGAGGCGGAGTTCCAGACCGGCGAATACGAACTGGTCTTCCATGTCGGCGCCTGGCTCGACGCCCAGGGACACCAGGCGGCCAAGCCCCGCTTCCTCGACCAGGTGCCCCTGCGCTTCGGCATGTCCGAACAGGACCATTACCACGTGCCGCTGCTGATCTCGCCCTACGGCTTTTCGACCTATCGCGGCAGCTGAGCCCCCAGGCTTTCTCCGTTTTCCAAATACCCTGGGGGTGAAAGGCCCGGCACGGGCCTGAGGGGGCAAAGCCCCCTCTTTTTCATTTCCGCAGCACCCCGCGAAAGATTTTCAACGCATCGTTAAGACAGCAAGGGGAAATGCGTGAATACTCGCAACCCCGCGAAGCGGCTAGTCTTTCCCCAGCTAGACAGGAGACAAAGTATGTCCGATTTCGCCGTCATCTGGGATTGGCTCGCCTTTGCCATCCGCTGGACGCATGTCGTCACCGCCATCTGCTGGATCGGCTCGTCCTTCTATTTCGTCGCCCTCGACCTCGGGCTGCGCAAGGTGCCGGGCCTGCCCCCCGGCGCGCATGGCGAGGAATGGCAGGTCCATGGCGGCGGCTTCTACCACATCCAGAAATACCTGGTCGCGCCCGAGCGCATGCCCGAGCATCTGATCTGGTTCAAATGGGAAAGCTACATGACCTGGATCTCGGGGGCGGCGCTCCTGATGGTCACCTATTGGGTCGGCTCCGAGCTGTTCCTGATCGACCCCGCCAAGATGGAGCTGGCGCCCTGGCAGGCGATCCTGATCTCGGCCGGCTCGCTCTCGATCGGCTGGCTGATCTATACCAACCTGTGCAAGTCCAAGCTGGGCGAGACCCCGACCCTGCTGATGCTGATCCTCTTCGCGCTGCTGATGGTCATGGGCTGGGCCTACAACCAGGTCTTCACCGGCCGCGCGGTCATGCTGCACCTGGGCGCCTTCACCGCCACGATCATGACGGCGAACGTGTTCTTCATCATCATGCCGAACCAGCGCATCGTCGTCGCCGACCTCAAGGCCGGGCGTCCCGCCGATCCGAAATACGGCAAGATCGCCAAGCTGCGCTCGACGCATAACAACTACCTGACGCTGCCGGTCGTCTTCCTGATGCTGTCGAACCACTATCCGCTGGCCTTCGCCACCGAATACAACTGGGTGATCGCCGGGCTGATCTTCCTGATGGGCGTGACCATCCGGCATTTCTTCAACACCATGCACGCCGGCGGCGGCATGAAGTGGTGGACCTGGGCCGCGACCACGATCCTGTTCATCATCGTCATGTGGCTCTCGACCGCGCCCATGTTCCGCCAGACGCTCGAGGAGGCCGAGGCCCGCGTCCTGACCCCCTCGCAACAGGCGATGCTCGACGCGCCGGGCTGGGACGACGCCTATAACGCGGTCATGGGCCGCTGCTCGATGTGCCATGCCAGGGAGCCCTCGTACGAGGGCATCCACACCGCGCCCAAGGGCGTGCTGCTGGAAACCCCCGACGACATCACCCGCGCCGCGCGCGAGATCTTCATCCAGGCCGGCGTGACCGATGCCATGCCGCCCGCCAATGTCAGCTTCATGGAGCCGCAGGAACGCCAGGCGATCATCGACTGGTATCGCGGCCTGCCCAAGACCTTCGCCTGGAACTGACCTGTTTGCCTCTGCCCGCCGGATCGGCTAGCTGCACCGTTCGGCAGCATCGAGGGAGGCAGGCATGGACCGCGGGAATGGCTGGGACGATTCCGCCGAGGCCTGGATCGCCGACATGGGCGAGGAAGGCGATTTCTCGCGCCGCCACGTGCTCGACGCCCCGATGCTGGCCCGCATCCGCGGCCGCGGCTTTCGCAACGCCCTGGATGTCGGCTGCGGCGAGGGGCGTTTCTGCCGGATGCTTGCCGCCGAAGGCATCGCCGCGACCGGCATCGATCCCACGCCGAAGCTGATCGAGGCCGCGCGCAGCCGCGACGACAAGGGCCGCTACGTGCAGGCCCGCGCCGAGGCCCTGCCCTTGCCCGATGCCGGCTTCGACCTGGTGGTCAGCTACCTGACGCTCATCGACATCGACGACATCCGCGCCGCCATCGCCGAGATGGGGCGCGTCCTGCGTCCCGGCGGCAGCCTGCTTGTCGCCAACCTGAACTCATTCAGCACGGCGGGCGGCTGGAACGGCGATCCCGGCACGGGCTACCTGATCGACAACTACCTGGACGAGCGCGCGGAATGGGTCAGCTGGCGCGGCATCCTGATCCGCAACTGGCATCGCCCCTTCCATGCCTACATGCAGGCGCTGCTGGCGCAGGGGCTGCGGCTGGTGCATTTCGACGAGCCCGCCCCGCAGGGCGGCGATCCCGAGCGCGTCGCGCGCTATCGCCGCGCGCCCTATCTGCACCTCATGGAATGGGTGCGGGACTAGGGCTCAGGCAAACACCCCCCGCACCTCGCGCGCGATGAAATCGGCGAACAGCCGCACCTTGGGATCCTGCAGGCGGCGATGCGGCGTCAGCACGCCGAATTGCGAGGGGATCGGCGGATGGTCCGGCAGCACCTCGACCAGCCGCCCGGCGGCCAGATGCTCGGCCACCTCGTAGCGGGGACGGTTGACGATGCCCCTGCCCGCCAGCGCCCAGCCGCTCAGCACGTCGCCGTCGTCGGCGTCGAACTTGCCGTTCACCAGCAGCTTCTGCGGCCCCTCGGGGCTTTCCAGCACCCAGTAGTATTCCGGGCTCCTCGGATAGCGCAGCAGCAGGCAATTATGCGCGGCCAGATCCTCGGGGCGCTGGGGATGGCCGTGCTGCTCCAGATAGTCGGGGGTCGCCACCAGCGCGCGCCGGCATTCCGCGATCCGCCGCCATTTCAGCGCCGAATCCTGCGGCTCGCCCAGGAAGAAGGCCAGGTCGATCCCGTCGGCGATGATGTCGACGTTGCGGTCCGACAGCCGCAGCCGCACCTCGACGCCGGGATATTCGTCGCAGAACCTCGGCACCAGGGGCGCGATCAGCCGCCGCCCCAGGCCCAGGGGCGCCGTCACCCGCAAGGCGCCATGCGGCATGCCGGAAAAGCCCGAGACCACCGCCTCGGCCTCGTCCAGCGTCTCGATCACCCGGCGGGCATTGTCGTAGAAGGCCCGCCCCACCTCGGTCGGCACCAGCTTGCGGGTGGTGCGGTTCAGAAGCCGCACCCCGTAGCGCGTCTCCAGATCCTTGATCCGGTTCGAGGCGACGGCCGGCGACATGCGCAGGTCGCGCCCGCCCGCGGTGATCGAGCCCAGTTCGACCACGCGGACGAAGACCCGCAGACTTTCAAGATATGGCATGGTCTCAACCCGCCTCTTTCAAGGAATCGCTGAAAGTCTTATGCTCAATCCGAGATTTCGCAAAGAGCAATTCGCATCTAGGCTTTTCCCATACCCAGCCATGCGAGCGAGGACCGAATGGGCCACGAATTGCGCTTTCTTCTGAACGACGCCGAGATCCGCCTGACCGAGGCCGGATCGCGCGACACACTTCTGGACTTCCTGCGGCTCAACCGCCGCCTGACCGGCACCAAGGAGGGCTGCGCCGAAGGCGATTGCGGCGCCTGCACCGTCCTGGTCGGCCGGCTGCACGAAGGCCGGCTGCATTACGAGCCGATCAATGCCTGCATCCGCTTCCTGGCCTCGTGCCACGGCTGCCATGTCGTCACCGTCGAGCATCTGCGCGGCGCGGACGGGGGCTTGCACCCGGTCCAGGCCGCCATGGTCGAGCATCACGGCAGCCAATGCGGCTTTTGCACGCCGGGCTTCGTCATGGCGCTTTACGGGCTGTGGATGTCCGAGCCGCGCCCCGACATGCTGGCGATCGAGACCGCGCTGCAAGGCAACCTGTGCCGCTGCACCGGCTACGAGCCGATCGTGAAGGCGGCCTTCGCGGCTTCCGAGGCCGGCGGGCAGCACATGGACGCGCTGAATGTCGAGCGCGACCGCATCACCGCCGCGCTGGCCGCGATCCCCCGCGACCGCGTCGAGGTGGCGCGCGGCGAGGATCGTGCCATCCTGCCGGCCGACGCCGCCGACCTGGCGCAGGTTCTGGCCCAGAACCCCAAGGCCACCATCGTCGCCGGCGCCACCGACGTCGGCCTGTGGGTGACGAAATTCCTGCGCGACATCTCTCCGGCGGTGTTCATCGGCCATCTTCAGGATCTCAAGCGGATCGAGATCGCCCCCGGCCATGTCACCATCGGCGCCGGCGTGACCTATTCCGAGTTCGAGCCCTTCCTGCGCCAGCATTTCCCCGAGGCGGTGGATTACTGGCTGCGCATCGGCGGCTGGCAGGTCCGCAATGCCGGCACCATCGGCGGCAATGTCGCCAACGGCTCGCCCATCGGCGAGACGCCGCCCTTGCTGATCGCGCTTGGCGCGACCCTGCGGCTGCGCAGCGCCGAGGGCACCCGCGAATTGCCCGTCGAGGATTACTTCATCGAATACGGCAAGCAGGACCGCCGCCCCGGCGAATTCGTCGAGGCGATCACCGTGCCCCTGAAGGGCGAGGCCAGGATCGCCGCCTACAAGGTCTCCAAGCGCCACCACGCCGACATCACCGCCTCGGCCGCCGCCTTCCGGGTGGAAACCGACGGGGCGACGATCATCGACGCGCGCGTGGCCTTCGGCGGCATGGCCGGCACGCCCAAGCGCGCCACCCAGGCCGAGGCGGCGCTGAAGGGCCAGCCCTTCACCGCCGAGACCTTCGAGGCCGCGGCGCGCGCGGTCGCCAATGACTTCCAGCCGCTCAGCGACTGGCGGGCCAGCAAGGAATATCGCCAGCAACTCGCCGCCAACTTCTTCCGCCGCTTCTGGCTTGAACAGCAGGGCGCAGACCACCGCCTGAGGAGGGTCGAATGAAACAGGACGTCTTCGTCAAGGGCGCCGCCCATACGCCCATCATCCACGATTCCGCCGAAAAGCACGTCACCGGCCGGGCCGACTATACCGACGACCTGATGGAGCCGGTGGGCACGCTGCACGCCTATCTGGGGCTTTCGACCGTGGCGCATGGCCGCATCGTCTCGATGGACCTCGATGCGGTGCGCAAGGCCCCCGGCGTGCATCTGGTGCTGACCGCCGCGGACATTCCCGGCCATAACGACATCTCGCCCACCGGCCTGCACGACGAGCCGCTGCTGGCCGGGGACGAGGTGCAGTTCCACGGCCAGCCGATCTTCGCCGTGGTGGCCGAGACCCGCGACCAGGCCCGCCGCGCCTGCCAACTGGCCCGCGTGGAATACGAGGAACTGCCCTTTGCCATCGACGCGATCAGCGCCCGCGACGCCGGGCTGGGCTATGTGACCAAGCCCCTGAAGCTCAAGCGCGGCGACATGGCCGAAATGGACCGCGCGCCCCGGCGCATCGAAGGCCGGCTGACCGTCGGCGGGCAGGAGCATTTCTACCTGGAAAGCCAGATCGCCTTCTCGATCCCCGGCGAGGACGACGAGGTCGTGGTCAACGTCTCGACCCAGCATCCCAGCGAGGTGCAGCACATGGTCGCCCATGTGCTGGGCGTGCCCTCGAACGCCGTGGTGGTGAACGTGCGCCGCATGGGTGGCGGATTCGGCGGCAAGGAATCGCAGATGAACCCCTTTGCCTGCATCTCGGCGCTGGCGGCCAAGAAGCTCGGGCGCGCGGTCAAGCTGCGCCCCGACCGCGACGACGATTTCTCGATCACCGGCAAGCGGCACGATTTCGTCATCGACTATCAGGTGGGCTATGACGAGACCGGCAGGATCCACGCCGTGGACGCCGATTTCTACGCCCGCTGCGGCTGGTCCTCGGACCTGTCGGGCCCGGTGACGGACCGGGCGCTGTTCCACGCCGACAACGCCTATTACTACCCGGCGGTGGAACTGCGCAGCCATCCGATGAAGACCAACACCTGCTCGAACACCGCCTTTCGCGGCTTCGGCGGCCCGCAGGGCGTGGTCATGGCCGAGCGCATCGTCGAGGACATCGCCTATGCCCTCGGCCGCGACCCGCTGGAGATCCGCAAGCTGAACCTCTACGAGAACGGCCAGCTCACCCCCTATCACCAGGAGGTCGAGGACCAGATCCTGCCGCGCATCTTCGAGGAACTCGAGGCCAGCAGCGACTACCACGCCCGCCGCCAGGCGGTGCTGGACTGGAACGCCCGCGCCCAGGAACAGGGCGGCGCGATCCGCAAGGGCATCGCCCTGACCCCGGTCAAGTTCGGCATCAGCTTCACCGCGACCTGGTACAACCAGGCCGGCGCGCTGATCCACATCTACTCGGACGGCTCGATCCACCTGAACCACGGCGGCACCGAGATGGGCCAGGGCCTGAACACCAAGGTCGCGCAGGTGGTGGCCGAGGCGCTGGGGGTCAGCATCGACCGCATCCGCATCACCAAGACCACGACCGAGAAGGTGCCGAACACCTCGGCCACCGCGGCTTCCTCGGGCTCGGACCTGAACGGCATGGCGGCGCTGGACGCCTGCCGCCAGCTGATCGAGCGGCTGACCGCCTTCGCCGCCGAGGCCAAGGGCGTGCCGCCGGAACTGGTCAGCATCGGCGAGACGGTGCAGATCGGCACCGAGGAAATGCCCTTCCAGGATTTCGTCAACACCGCCTATCTGGCGCGGGTCCAGCTGTCGGCCGCGGGCTTCTACAAGACGCCCAAGATCCACTGGAACCGCGACACCGGGCAGGGCCGCCCGTTCTACTACTTCGCCTATGGCGCCGCCTGCTCCGAGGTCTCGGTCGACACGCTGACCGGCGAATACGTGATCGAGCGTGCCGATGTGCTCCATGACGTGGGCCGCAGCCTGAACCCGGCGCTCGACAAGGGCCAGGTCGAGGGCGCCTTCGTGCAGGGCACCGGCTGGCTGACCAGCGAGGAACTGTGGTGGGACCAGAAGGGCCGGCTGCGCACCCATGCGCCCTCGACCTACAAGATCCCGCTGGCCTCGGACCGGCCCAAGGTCTTCAACGTGCAGCTGGCCGACTGGTCGGTGAACCGCGAGGCGACGATCAAGCGCTCGAAGGCGGTGGGCGAGCCGCCGTTCATGCTGGGCATCTCGGTCTTTCAGGCGCTGAACATGGCGGTGGCCTCGTTCAACGGCTATGCCGAGAACCCGCGCATCGACGCGCCCGCCACCCCCGAGCGCGTGCTGATGGCCATCGAGCGGCTGCGGCCATGATCCGGGTCGAGATCACCCGCACCCGCGGCTCGTCCCCGCGCGAGAAGGGGGCGGCGATGTTCGTCACCCCCCAGGGCCTCAGCGGCACCATCGGCGGCGGCCAGCTGGAATACATGGCCATCGACCGCGCCCGGCAGATGCTGGCGCGCGACGAGGCGCAGGCCGTGATGGACGTGCCGCTGGGCCCCGAGATCGGCCAATGCTGCGGCGGCCGGGTCGAACTCTCGCTGACCCGCGTGGCCGAGGCCCCGGCCGGGCCCGAATATCCGCAGGTGCTGATCTTCGGCGCCGGCCATGTCGGCCGCGCGCTCGCCAAGGCCCTGGCGCTGCTGCCGCTGCACCCGATCCTGATCGACCAGCGCATGGGGGAACTCGGGCAGGCCACGGGCGAAACCCGCCTGACCCCCCTGCCCGAGGCCGAGATCCGCAACGCCCCCTTCGGCACCAGCCACATCATCGTCACCCATGACCACGCGCTGGACTTCCTGCTGGCGGCCGAGGCGCTGCGCCGCATGGACGCGCCCTATATCGGCATGATCGGCAGCCGGACGAAACTGGCGCAGTTCCGCCGCTTCGCCCGTGCCCAGGGGCTGGACACCGACCGCCTGACCTGCCCCATCGGCGCGGGCTATTCGCGCGACAAGCGCCCCGAGATCATCGCCGCCTTCACCGCCGCCGAGCTCATCGGCCGCCTCATCGAAACCGCTTCTTCGTTGAAAAAATACCCATGCGACAGCTGATCCGGGGGCGCACGCTCTCCTTCCACGCCGACCCCGCCGAAACCGAGGACGCCTTCGCCTATCACGAGGACGGCGCCATCGTCACCGAAGCCGGCAAGATCGTCGCCATGGGCGATTACGCCGCCCTGCGCGAACCCGGCCTGCCGGAAATCGACCACCGCCCGAACCTGATCCTGCCGGGCTTCATCGACCCGCATATCCATTTCCCGCAGGTGCAGGTGATCGCCAGCTGGGGGGCGCAGCTGCTCGACTGGCTCAACACCTATACCTTCCCCGAGGAATCGCGCTTTGCCCAGCAAGGCCATGCCCCGCTCATGGCCGGGAAGTTCCTCGACCTGCTGCTTTCGCACGGCACCACCACCGCCGTCGCCTTCTGCTCGGTGCATCCGCAATCGGCCGAGGCGCTGTTCGCGGCCGCCGAGGCGCGCGACATGGCGATGATCGCCGGCAAGGTGATGATGGACCGCAACGCCCCCGAGGCGGTGCTCGACACGCCGCAGCAGGGCTATGACGACAGCAAGCGGCTGATCGAGAAATGGCACGGCCGCGGCCGCCAGCGCTATGCCATCACCCCGCGCTTCGCCATCACCTCGACGCCCGAGCAGATGGCAATGGCCGGGCAATTGGTGCGCGAACATCCCGACTGCCACATCCAGACGCATCTGTCGGAAAACCGCGACGAGATCGCCTTCACCCTGCAGCTCTACCCCCAGGCGCGCGACTATCTCGACATCTACGAAAGCTACGGGCTGCTCTCGGACAAGCTGCTGCTCGGCCATTCCATCCATCTCGAGCCGCGCGAGATCGCCCGCATGGCCGAGACCGGCAGCCGGGCGGTGTTCTGCCCGACCTCGAACCTGTTCCTCGGCTCGGGCCTCTTCGACGAGGCGGGCCTGCGCGCCGCGGGCGTGACCAGCGGCATCGCCACCGATGTCGGCGGCGGCACCAGCTATTCCATGCTACAAACCCTGGCCGAGGGCTACAAGATCCTCCAACTGCGCGGCCAGAAGCTGCATCCCCTCGCCGCCTTCCACTGGATCACCCGCGGCAATGCGCTGGCGCTCGGCATGGCCGACCGCATCGGCACGCTGGTGCCCGGCTCTGACGCCGACCTGGTGGTGCTGGACAGCCGCGCGACGCCGGCGATGGCGCTGCGCATGGAACGGGCCGAGACCCTGGCCGAAGAGCTGTTCATCCTGCAGATCCTCGGCGACGACCGCGCCATCGCCCAGACCTATGTCGCGGGAAAACCCATGCTCGGCTGACCCGGCGCAACTTTTTGCCGATTCGACCGCCGAAAGCCTTGGGCGGTCGGATCGGCCTCGCCCCAGGCAGGAAACCCGCACCTGCCGAAGCCAACCGCATGCCGGGAGCGGCCTGCGCAACGGGGCGCGGCACGGGAAACCCCCGCATCCCACGGCAAAACAATGACCAGCCTGGAAGGATGGAGCGGGTGAAGGGAATCGAACCCTCGTCTTCAGCTTGGGAAGCTGCGGCTCTACCATTGAGCTACACCCGCGAGGCCCGGATTGCTTACTGTCTCGCGCTGGCCGCCGCAAGACCAATCTGCGCCCGGCGCTTCTTCGTTCCCCAAATACTCCATCGGCAGCGCAGCCGGGCGGCGGGCAGGCCCCCTTCCCCCCCAGCCTGCGGCCGGGTTTCGCCGGTGGCGCAACGTCGCGGTCCGAAACGGTTTTGGGATTGATCATCCCGTGCGAAACTGTTCGTTATGCAACCGTCAGCAAATAGCCGGAGCAAAACGATGTTCGCGCTATCGCGCCGCATGGCGATTTCCGTGATCCTTCCGCTTGCGGCGGGGCTTGCCCCCATGGCCGCCCTGGCGCAGGATCCCGCGCAGATGCCGCCGCCGCCCGTCACCGTGGTGACGCTTCACGCCCAGGACGTGGCCCTGACCACCACACTGCCCGGCCGCGTCACCGCCTCGGCCGAGGCCGAGGTGCGGCCGCAGGTCAACGGCATCGTCACCGAACGGCTGTTCGACGAGGGCAGCCATGTGAAGGTCGGCGATCCGCTGTTTCGCATCGACGCCACCACCTACCAGGCCGCCGTCGCCCAGGCCGAGGCCGCCGTGGCCCAGGCCCGCGCCCAGGCCGAGGCGGCGCGCCGCGAGGCCGAGCGCGTGGGCGCCCTGCGCGACCGCCGCGTCGCCAGCGAAAGCACGACCGACAATGCCATCGCCGCCCGCGATTCCGCCGAGGCCGCGGTCAAGGTCGCCGAGGCGCAGCTGCAGACCGCCCGGATCGAGCTGGAGCGCACCACCATCCGCGCCGAGCTGGACGGCGAGATCGGCCTGGCCCAGACCAGCCAGGGCGTGCTGGTGACGGCCAGCCAGCCGACGCCGCTGGCCGTGATCCGCAAGCTCGACCCGGTGCATGTGGACGTGACGCAATCGGCGGCCGAGCTGATCCGCTTCCGCCGCGAGATGGCGGCGCAATCCGCCGAGAGCCAGTCGGACCGCAAGGTGACGCTGCGCCTGGCCGACGGCACCGAATACGACCAGGAAGGCCGGCTGACCGCCGCCGAGCCCTATGTGAACGAGACGACGGGCGTGGTGACGCTGCGCCTGGCCTTCGCCAATCCCGACCGCACCCTGCTGCCCGGCATGTATGTCCAGGCAGTCGTGCAGCAGGCCACGGCGCAGAACGTGATCCTTGCCCCGCAGGAAGGCGTCAGCCGCGACCGCCGCGGCCAGCCCATCGCGCTGGTTGTCAATGCCGACAACGCCGTCGAGCAGCGCCAGCTGACCATCCTGCAGGACATGGGCAACAGCTGGATCGTCAGCGAGGGGCTGCATGACGGCGACCGCATCGTGGTCGAGGGCCTGCAGAAGATCGGCCCCGGCATGACCGTGACCCCCGAGGAACGCCAGGCCGCCGCAGCCGAAGCCGCGCAAGACGGGGCCGCCGAGGGCGCTGCGCCCGAAGCCGGGACGGGCGCCGATGCCCCGGCAAGCGCCGGCGAACAGCCTGCGCCCGAAGCCGGGAACGCGGAACAGCCCGCAGAGGAATCCGCAGAGCAACCCGCAGACCAGCCCGCAGACCAGCCCGCCGCCAAAGGCGCGGGTGCAGAGACCGCAACCGAGACCGGCGCCGGACAGCCGGCGAACTGACCCGGACGCCGCGAGGGAACAGCACAGGAACCGCACATGGCCCGCTTTTTCATCGACCGTCCGGTCTTCGCCTGGGTGATCTCGATCCTGATCATGGGTCTGGGGCTCTTGTCGATCGTCTCGCTGCCGGTGGCGCAATATCCGCAGATCGCGCCGCCCTCGGTGACGATCCGCGCCACCTATCCCGGCGCCTCGGCCGATACGGTCGCCAATACCGTCACCCAGATCATCGAGCAGCAGATGACCGGGCTGGACGGGCTGCGCTATTTCTCGTCCAGCTCGACCTCGGCCGGAACCTCGACGACGACGCTGACCTTCGAGACCGGCACCGATCCCGACATCGCCCAGGTGCAGGTGCAGAACAAGCTGGCGCAGGCCACCGCGCTCCTGCCCGAGCCGGTGCAGCGCCAGGGCATCACGGTCGAGAAATCCGCCTCGGGCTTCCTGATGGTCGTCGGCCTGACCTCGTCGGACGACCGCTATGAACAGGTGGACCTGGCCGACTACCTGATCTCGAACCTGGTCAACGACCTCAGCCGGGTCGAGGGCGTGGGCTCGGTCCAGGTCTTCGGCGCGCAATATGCCATGCGGATCTGGTTGGACCCGTCCAAGCTGGCCGCCTATGAGCTGACGCCCTCGGACGTGGTGGCGGCGGTCTCGTCGGAAAACGCGCAGATCTCGGCCGGCTCCTTCGGCAGCCAGCCGGCGCCCCAGGGGCAGATGCTGAACGCCACCATCACCGCGCAATCGCTGCTCTCCACCCCCGGGGATTTCGAGCAGATCGTGCTGCGCGCGGAACAGGACGGCGGCCTGATCCTGCTGAAGGACGTGGCCCGCGTCGAGATCGGCGCCCAGGACTACATGACCAATGCCCGCTACAACGGCCAGCCGGCCTCGGGCATGGCGATCAGCCTGGCCTCGGGCGCGAACGCGCTGGACACGGCCGAGCGGGTCAAGGCGCGGATGGAGGAATTCGCCCGCTTCTTCCCCGAGGGCATGGATTACGTGATCCCCTTCGACACCACGCCCTTCGTGCTGATCTCGATCGAAGAGGTGGTCAAGACGCTGGTCGAGGCCATCGTGCTGGTGTTCTTCGTCATGCTGCTGTTCCTGCAGAACTGGCGCGCGACGCTGATCCCGACGCTGGCGGTGCCGGTGGTGCTCTTGGGGACCTTCGGCGTGCTGGCGGCGCTTGGCTTCACCATCAACACGCTGACCATGCTGGCCATGGTGCTGGCCATCGGCCTTCTGGTGGACGACGCCATCGTCGTGGTCGAGAACGTCGAGCGCATCATGGAGGAGGAAGGGCTCGAGCCGCGCGAGGCCACCCGCAAGTCCATGGGCCAGATCACCGGGGCGCTGATCGGCATCGCGCTGGTGCTGTCGGCGGTTTTCGTGCCCATGGCCTTCTTCGGCGGCTCGACCGGGGTGATCTACAAGCAGTTCGCCATCACCATCGCCTCGGCCATGGGCCTGTCGGTGCTGGTGGCGCTGACGCTGACCCCGGCGCTTTGCGCCACGCTGCTGCGCAATGAACACGGCCACAAGACCCGCGGCTTCTTCGGCCTGTTCAACCGCGGCTTCGACCGCACCATGCAGGGCTATGGCAATTCGGTGAACTGGCTGGTCCGCCGGCCGCTGCGGATGATGCTGATCTACCTGTGCATCGGCGCGGCCATGGTGTTCCTGTTCCTGCGCACGCCCACCGGCTTTCTGCCCGACGAGGACCAGGGCATCATGTTCGTCCTGGTCCAGGGCCCGACCGGCGCCACCTCCGAGCGCACCGATGCGGTGATCGACCAGATCCAGCACTATTTCGCGGAAAACGAATCCGACAATGTCGAATCCTTCTTCGGCGTCTCGGGCTTCAGCTTCGCCGGCTCGGGGCAGAACATGGGCATCGCCTTCCTGCGGCTGAAGGACTGGGACGAGCGGCCGGGCGCCGGGCAATCGGTGCAGGCCATCGCCGGGCGCGCCTTCCCGGCGCTGATGGGCATCCGCGACGCCATGGTCTTTCCCATCGTGCCGCCCTCGGTGATCGAGCTTGGCAACGTCTCGGGCTTCGACTTCTACCTGCAGGCCCGCGCCGGACAGGCGCATGAGCAATTGCTGGACGCGCGCAACCAGCTGCTGGGCATGTCGGCGCAGGACGGGCGCATCGCCTCGGCCCGGCCGAACGGGCTGGAGGACGCGGCGCAATACAACCTCGACATCGACTGGCGCAAGGCGGGCGCCATGGGGGTCACGGCGACCGACGTGGGCAGCCTGCTCTCGGTCGCCTGGGCGGGGCGCTATGTGAACGACTTCATCGACCGCGGCCGTATCAAGCGGGTCTATGTGCAGGGCGAATCCGAATCGCGCGCGCTGCCGACCGACATCGACAAGTGGCGGGTCAGGAACAACTCGGGCGGGCTGGTGCCGTTTTCCAACTTCGCCGAGGGGCGCTGGAGCTATGGGCCGCAGGGCCTGGACCGCTATAACGGCGTGCCGGCCATGCAGATCCAGGGCAGCCCGGCGCCCGGCGTATCCAGCGGCCAGGCCATGGCCGCGATCGAGGAACTGGCCGGGCAGCTTCCGGCCGGATTCGACGTGGCCTGGACCGGGCTTTCGCTGGAAGAGCAGCAGGCCGGCAACCAGACCATGCTGCTTTACGGCCTGTCGTTGGCGGTGGTGTTCCTGTGCCTGGCCGCGCTTTACGAAAGCTGGTCGATCCCCTTCGCGGTGATGCTGGCCATGCCCATCGGCGTGTTGGGCGCGCTGGTCGGGGCCTGGCTGGGCGGCTTCGACAACGGCGTGTTCTTCCAGGTCGGCCTGCTGACGGTGATCGGCCTGACCGGCAAGAACGCCATCCTGATCGTCGAGTTCGCCCGCGAGCAGGCCGAGCAGGGCAAGCCGCTCTATGAGGCAGTGGTCGAGGCGGCGCGCCAGCGTTTCCGGCCGATCATCATGACCTCGGTCGCCTTCTCGCTGGGCGTGCTGCCGCTGGTGCTCTCCGCCGGCGCCGGCGCGAACGGCCGCAACACCATCGGCGCCACGGTGCTGGGCGGCACCGTCTCGGCCACGGTGCTGGGGGTGCTGTTCGTGCCGCTGTTCTTCGTGCTGGTGCGCCGCGCGCTCGGCCGCCCCGAACCGACCGAGCCCGCCGGCTCGCGCGCCTGAGCCGGGGTCGCGGGAAACGACAGGGGGGCCGGGGCCAGCACGCGTGCGCCCCGGCCCTTTCGCTTTGCCCCCGCAGCCCGCTTGCCCCGCCCCGATCCGCATCCTAGTCTTTCCCCGAGGAGCCGCCGCCGGCGGCAGGGAGAAAGATGGACGCAACCAGCCACATCGCGGCTGCCGATGACGCGCCTGCCCGGCGCGGGCGGCCGCATGGCGTGGCGTTGCGGCTTCTGGCGCTTGGCGGCTCGGCCTTGGCTTGGCTCGCGATGTGCGCCATCGTCGCCTCGGTGCTGATCCTCAATGCCCGCGGCTCGGTCAGCGACGAGACCGGCTCGGCCTTTCGCCTCGCCAATGCCTTTGCCACGCTGCACCTGCCCACCTCGTTCGAGCGGCGCGACATGATGGAGCAGGCCGCCCGCATCGCCGCCGAGATCGAGGCGCAGCGCCACCTGTCGGCCGAGCTGCGCGATGCGTCCGGCCAGCCGGTCGCGCTGGCCTTGCCGCCGCGCCTGCCGCCCGAGCGGGTGCCGGAATGGTTCGCCGCGCTGATCCGCCCCGAGCCGCAGCGCGAGCTGATCGCCATCGCGCAATATCCCAATGTGCTCGGCGTGCTGGAGATCCGCAGCGATCCCCGCGACGAGATCGCCGAGGCCTGGGCCGATTTCCGGCTGATCCTGCCGCTGCTGGCCACCATGGCGCTGGCGGCGATCGGCGTGACCATGGCGATCACCGGGCTGGTGCTGCGGCGGCTGGGGCTGCTGGGTGCGGCGCTTGGCCGGATGCGGGCGGGCGACCTGGACCATCCCGCGCCGCAGACCGGGCTGGCGGAACTGGCGACGCTGACCGAGGGGGTCAACGCGCTGGCCGCCCACCTGGCCGCCGAGCGGGCCGAGAACCGCCGCCTGCAAGGCCGGATGCTGACCCTGGCCGAGGCCGAGCGCGCCCGCATCGCCAGCGACCTGCACGACGGCATCGGCCCGCAGCTCTTCGCGCTGCAGGCGGCCGTGGGCCAGGCCGGCCGCGCCGCCGAAACCGCCAGCGACCCGGCGCTGGCCGAGGCGCTGGCCGCCGTCTCGCGCCACGCCCAGGCGATCCGGCAAAGCGCCCGCGCCGCCATCGACGACCTGCGCCTGGCCCCGGCCGAGGGCGCGAGCCTGGCCGAGATGCTGCAAGAGCTGCTGATCGAATTTTCCGAGATCGCGCCCGATACCGCCATCACGCTCGACTGCCCGCCGGACCTGCCCGAGCCGGGCGAGGCCGGGCGGATCGCGCTTTACCGCTTCGTGCGCGAAAGCGTGCTGAACGCGCTGCGCCATGCCGCGCCGGCCAGGGTGCGGGTCCGGCTGGCGCGCGAGGGCCAGGGGATCACCGCCCACGTCACCGACGACGGCGGCGGCCCCCCGGCGCAGGACCGCGCCCGGCTGGGCCAGGCAGGGCTGGGCCAGGCAGGGCTGGGCCAGACCGGGATGCGCGACCGCGCCGGCGCGCTTGGCGGGCGCTACCGGCCGCCCCGGCGCGAGGGCGGCTGGACCCTGACCGAATGCCACCTGCCCTGCCCGACCGACCAAGGACCAGCCCGATGAACGCAACCGCCCTTGCCCCGCCCAAGCCCCTGCGCGTGCTGATCGTGGACGACCACCCGGTCGTGGCCGAGGGCTGGGAATGGATCACCCGCGGCCGCCTGGATTGCCAGGTGATCGCCGCCGCCACCCCCTCGCAGGGCTGGCGGGCCTGGCGGCGGCAGGCGCCGGACGTGATCGTCGTGGACCTGACCATGGGCGAGGCCAAGCTGGCCGGCGCCCGGCTGATCGAGCGGCTGCGCGCCGCGGGCGCGACCCAGCCGATCCTGGTCTTCACCATGCATCGCAGCCCGCTGGTCGCCCGGCGCGCGCTGCAGGCCGGCTGCAACGGCATCATCATGAAGGATTCGCCCTCGGACGAGATCTGCGAGGCGCTGCGCGCGGTGGCGGGCGGCGGCGATTACGTCCCGGCCGACCTGGCGCGCCGCATCGCCCTGCTGGAACGGCCCGGCGCCACCCCGCCCCGCCCGCGCCTGACCCCGCGCGAGCTGGACATCCTGCGCGCCATCGCCGAGGGGCTGAGCTATCGCGAGATCGCCGAGCGGGCCAACATCAGCTACAAGACCGTCTCGAACGTCAGCCAGACGCTCAAGGACAAGCTGTCGGCGCAAAGCTTTGCCGACCTGGTCGTCAAGGCGATCCGCCACCTGGAGGAGACCCGCGACGGGATCTGAGCCATCATGCCACGTTCCTTGCCCCGCCATCCCGTCGCCCGCCCCCTGATCGGCACCCGCATCCGCGAGCGCCGCCTGTCGCTTGGCCGGCGCCAGACCGAGGTGGCGCGGCGGGCCGAGATCTCGGCCGCCTATCTGAACCTGATCGAGCATAACCGCCGCCCGGTGGGCGAGGAGCTGCTGTCGCGGCTGGCCCAGGCGCTGGAGATCGACGCGACCGAACTGGCCTCGGACCGCGAGGAGGCGCTGGTCGGCGCCCTGCGCGAGGCGGCGGCCCGCGCCGCCGACCAGCCCGGCGCCCCGGTCGAGCTGGACCAGATCGCCGAATTCGCCGCCCGCTTTCCCGGCTGGGCCTCGGCGCTGGCCGGGGCGGCGCGCCGCGCCGATGCGCTGGAGCGGCGGCTGGTCGCGCTGTCGGACCGCATGACCCGCGACCCCTATCTTCTGGCCACGCTGCACGAGGTGCAGTCGGCGGTGACGGCATTGCGCTCGACCGCCTCGATCCTGGCCGAAACGCCCGAGATCGAGCCGGAATGGCGCGACCGCTTCCATGCCAACCTGGACAGCGACAGCCAGCGCCTGTCGCGCACGGCGCAGTCGCTGGTGGCCTATCTGGACAGTTTCGAGGACGAGGCGGTGCCGATGTCGCCGCAGGAAGAGGTCGAGGCCTGGATCGCCGCCGGCCAGCCCGAGCCCTCCGAGGCGGCGGAACTCGCCTCGGACGCGGCGCGGGCCATGGCGCAGGATCTGCTGGCGGCGCAGGCGCGCGACCGCGCCGCCCTGCCCGACGCGGCGCTGGCGGCGGCG
>NZ_VCBQ01000150.1:0-8601 GCF_006386455.1 Paracoccus sp. FO-3
GTCGGCTGCGGCATTGGCGCCCTGCTGCGCCGGGGGCGGGGGCTCGGCCGGTGCCTGGGCCGGCGGGGGCGGCACGTCGCCGGCCAGCCGGCCCATCGGATCGCCGCCGCTCCACAGCCACAATCCGCCAAGCGCAAGGGCAAGAATCACGATCACGGCCAGGAATTTCTTCATCGGTCTCTCCGTCAGGGCTGTGGCGGGTCGCCCCTTCTATGCCATGCCGCGCCAAGGGGGGGAAGCGGCCCCGCAAAACCGTGCAAAACGGCGGCGGAACCTGGGGCCGAGCCATCGAATCCGGTTGAAAATCTGCCTGCGCAGGACTATTTAACCGCCCGGAACCCCTGGCAACACAAGGAAGACAGCCATAGCCCGCAGACCGCATAACGCTCCGCCCACCCGTGACACCGGCCCCCGCGTCAACGAGCGCATCCGAGTCGCCGAAATCCGCCTGATCGGTCCCGAAGGCGAGAATGTCGGCGTCGTGACACCCGCCCGCGGTCTGGAGCTTGCACAGGAAGCCGGGCTGGATCTTGTCGAGATCTCGCCGAATGCCACGCCCCCGGTCTGCAAGATCATGGACCTGGGCAAGTTCAAGTATGAACAGCAAAAGCGCGAGGCCGAGGCCCGCAAGAAGCAGAAGATCATCGAAATCAAGGAGATCAAGTTCCGCCCCGGAACCGATACCCATGATTACGACGTCAAGATGCGCTCGGTCATGAAGTTCCTGGCCGAGGGCGACAAGGTCAAGATCACCCTGCGCTTCCGCGGCCGCGAGATGGCGCACCAGCAGCTTGGGGTCGAGCTTCTGAACCGTGTCGCCGCCGATGTCGGCGAGGCGGGCAAGGTCGAATCCATGCCCAAGCTGGAAGGGCGCCAGATGGTCATGATGATCTCGCCGAAATAAGGGGCTTTGGGGATGGCGGCCGAGGTGACGATTCTGGTTCTGCGCGAACCGGGTGCCGACCCGGCGCTGCCCCTGCCCGAATACCAGACCCAGGGCTCGGCCGGCGCCGACCTGCGGGCCGATCTGGGCGGGGCCGAGCTGCTGCTTGAACCCGGCCAGATCCGCCTGGTGCCCACCGGGCTGCGCGTGCAGATCCCCGAGGGCTACGAGATGCAGATCCGCCCCCGCTCCAGCCTGGCGCTGAAGCATGGGGTGACGCTGCCCAACACGCCCGGCACCATCGACAGCGACTATCGCGGGCCGCTGGGGGTCATCATGATCAATCTGGGCCCGCAGCCCTATGCGATCCAGCATGGCGAGCGCATCGCCCAGGCGGTGATCGCCCCCGTGACCCGCGCCGCCTATGTCATGGCCGAGGCGCTGGAGCAGACCGCGCGCGGCGAAGGCGGCTTCGGCTCGACCGGGCGGGGCTGAGCCCGTGCTGATCCTTCTTTTCATGCTTGCCGTGCTGGTCGCGGCGCGCCTGCTTGGCTGGCCGGAATGGCGCGGCTGGGCGGGGGTCGCGGCCCTGTGGCTGGCCGCCATCGCCGCGCTGGTGCTGGCGCCCGGCAGCGCCCTGGCGCGACTGGTCGGCGGCGATCCTCGGGTCTGGGGGCTGGCCGGCGGCGTGGTGGCGCTGGGGCTGGGCTATCGCCTGCTGCTGCGGCAGCTGCATCGCCGCGCCATCCCCTTGCCTGACCCGCCCGCGCCCNCCCGAGCCGGCCGCGCCCGCGCCGGCCGGCCCGCTTTCGGACCCGGAACTGGATCGCTATGCCCGCCATATCGTGCTGCGCGAGCTGGGCGGGCCGGGGCAGGCGGCGCTGCGGCGCGCTCGCGTGCTGGTCGTGGGCGCAGGCGGGCTGGGCGCGCCGGTCTGCCTTTACCTTGCCGCCGCCGGCGTGGGCCGGATCACCGTTGCCGACGACGACCGGGTCGGGCTGTCGAACCTGCAGCGCCAGGTGATCTTTCGCAGCGCCGACGACGGCCGCCCCAAGGCCGAGGCCGCGCGCGATGCCATGCTGGCGCTGAACCCGCATGTCGAGGTCACGGCGCTGAACCGCCGCATCGGGGCCGAGGATGCCGCGCTGGTCGCCGAACATGACCTGGTGCTGGACGGCACCGACAGCTTCGCCGCCCGCCGCGCGGTGAACGCGGCCTGCATCGCCGCCGGCGTGCCCTTGGTCGCCGGCGCCATCGCGCAATGGGAAGGGCAGGTGACGATCTGGGATCCGCGGAACGGCGCGCCCTGCATGGCCTGCATCTTTCCCGATGCCCCGGCCGCCGGCCTTGCGCCCGCCTGCGCCGAGGCGGGCGTCGTCGGCCCCTTGCCCGGCGTGATCGGCAGCCTGATGGCGCTGGAGGCGATCAAGCTGATCGCGCGGGCCGGCGAGCCCCTGCGCGGCCGGATGCTGATCTTCGACGGGCTTTATGGCGAAAACCGGCTGATGAAAATCGCGCGAGGCGCCGATTGCCCCGCCTGCGGCTCTGGACATTTCCGCGCAGGCTGAAACACTCCCGGCCGGAAAAGGAGGCTCGCATGAACCCCGAACTGACGCATTGGACCGGCCCGCTGGGCCTGCCGCGTTTCGACCTGATCCGCGACGAGGATTTCGACCCGGCCTTCGACGCCTGCCTGAAACTGGCCGAGGAGGCGGTCGAGACCATCGCCGCCAATCCCGCGCCGCCGAGCTTTGCCAACACCGTCGCCGCGCTTGAGACGGCCGAGGAGCCGCTGAACCGGCTCTGCGCCATCTTCTTCACCCTGGCCGGAGTCGATTCCAACCCGGCGCGCGAGGATCTGCAGCGCCGCATCGCCCCGCGCCTGGCCGCGCATGGCAGCAAGGTCAGCATGGACCCGCGGCTTTTCGACCGGGTCGAGGCGGTGATGCAGGACGCCGACGAGCTTGCGCCCGAGGACCGCCGCCTGACCAAGCTGACCCTGCGCGGGCTGCGCCGGGCGGGCGCCGGCCTGACCGGCGCGGCGCGCGAGCGCATGGCGGCAATCCGCGAGCGGCTGGCGGTGCTGTCGACCGATTTCGCCCAGAACGTGCTGGCGGATGAGCGCGACTTTGCCATGGCCGTGGCCGACGACCAGCTGGCCGGCCTGCCCGACTGGCTGGTCCGCGCCATGCGGGCGGCGGCGCGCGAACGCGGGATGCCGGGGCAGGTGGTGACGCTGAACCGCTCGCTGATCGTGCCCTTCCTGGAATATGCCGAAGATCGCGCCCTGCGCGAGGCGGCCTGGCGGGCCTGGGGCGCGCGCGGCTCGGGCGCAGGGGCCGGCGGGGCTGCGACCGACAACCGCCCCATCGCCGCCGAGATCCTGCAATTGCGGCACGAGCGCGCCCGGCTTCTGGGCTACGAGGATTTCGCCAGCTACAAGCTGGAGCCCGAGATGGCCCGCAGCGCCGAGAATGTCGAGGCGCTGCTGACCCAGGTCTGGGCGGCCGCCAAGACGCGGGCCGAGGCCGATGCCGAGCGCCTGACCGCCATGCTGCGCGAGGACGGGGTGAACGGCGCGCTGGAGCCCTGGGACTGGCGCTTCTATGCCGAGCGCCGGCGCAAGGCCGAACACGATCTCGACGAGGCCGAGGTCAAGCCCTACCTGACGCTGGAGGCGATGCTGGGCGCGGTCTTCGACACCGCGCAGCGCCTGTTCGGCATCGAGATGCGGGCATTCGACGCGCCGCTCTGGTCGCCCGATGCCCGTGCCTGGGAGGTGACGCGGGACGGCCGGCGCATGGCGGTCTTCGTCGGCGATTACTTCGCCCGGCCCGGCAAGCGGTCGGGGGCCTGGTGTTCGTCGCTGCAACAGCAGCACAAGATCGGCGAGGGACAGCGGCCGATCGTCACCAATGTCTGCAACTTTACCCCGCCCGAGGCCGCGGGCGCGCCGGCCTATCTGTCCTGGGACGATGCGCATACGCTGTTCCACGAATTCGGCCATGCGCTGCATCACATCCTGTCGGACGTGTCCTGGCCCTCGATCTCGGGCACCTCGGTGGCGCGGGATTTCGTCGAATTGCCCAGCCAGCTTTTCGAGCATTGGCTGGAACGGCCCGAGGTGCTGGACCGCCACGCCCGCCATGCCGAGACCGGGGCGCCGCTGCCCGCCGCGCTGCGCGACCGCATGCTGGCGGCCGGCAATGCCGACCAGGGCTTTGCCACCACCGAATACCTGGAAAGCGCGCTGGTGGACCTGGCCTTTCACCGCGGCGCGCCGCCCGCCGATCCGATGGCGCGGCAGGCCGAGGTGCTGGCGGAACTGGGCGCGCCCGCCGCGATCCCCATGCGCCATGCCACGCCGCATTTCGCGCATGTGTTTTCCGGCGACGGCTATTCCTCGGGCTATTACAGCTACATGTGGTCAGAGGTGATGGATGCCGACGCTTTCGCGGCCTTCCTGGAAAAGGGCGATCCCTTCGACGCGGAAACCGCGCGGCGGCTGGAGGAATGGATCTTCTCCAAGGGCGATTCCCTGCCGGCCGACGAGCTGTGGCTGAAGTTCCGCGGCCGGACACCCGGCGTCGAGGCGCTGCTGAAGGGGCGTGGGCTTCTGCCCGAGGCCCGCTGACCGCCGCTTTCGCAAAGGCGCGATTCGCCGACTTCCATGGCGGATTGCACAACCACAGGAAATATGACCTGAGGGTTGGTCGCCGCCAGGTTGGCATCAACCCGTCTATTCCGGCAGGCGGGGTGCCAATTCCTTGATGGCCCGGCAGCCCCGGCCTATCCTTTCCAGGCAGTTTTTAGAAAGTAGGCGGTGATCTGTCCGGGAGGAAGGCATGCGGGTTTCCAATGCGGCCTCGATGAAAAGCGTCGATGAAGTGCCGATCGACAAGATGGGGCTTCGACATTATTTCGTCAATTACGAGAAATATATCGGCCCTCTTCGCATGCAGCCGCTGCGATTGCTGGAATTGGGAATAGCGCGCGGCGATTCGCTAAGACACTGGGAATCCTGGCTGCCGAATGCCAAGATCACCGGGCTGGACATCAAGCCATGCGAGGCACGTTTCGAAAGCGGCCGGGTGCGCTGCTATGTCGGCGAACAGCAGGACAGGGCGGTTCTGGACCGGATGGCGGCGGAACGGGCGCCGCGGGGTTTCGATGTCATCATCGACGATGCCTCGCATGTGGGGCAATTGTCCCGCATCAGTTTCTGGCATCTTTTCGAAAACCATCTCAAGCCGGGCGGATATTACTTTATCGAGGATTGGGGCACCGGATACTGGCGGCAATATCCCGACGGCAAATCCTATCGCCCCCGGCCGCCCCGGCTTTCTCCCCGTGAAAGGCTGCTCGACAGGCTGCATCGTTCGGGGCTGGCGCAGGCGGTTTCCCCGCTGGGCAGGCTGACCGGCTGGATGCGCTGGAACCTGGTGCGGCGGCGGTTTCACGGCCATGACCGCGGCATGGTCGGCTTCGTCAAGGAACTGATCGACGAATGCGGGGCCGAGGACATGACCCATCCCGATTTCGGTGCCGGCACGCCGCGCGCCTCGCGCTTTGCCTGGATGCGCGTCTCGCTGGGCCATGTGGTGATCCGCAAGGCCGGCTGACCCGCCGGCGCGCGGGTCTCAGTCGCGGATCTCGTCCGGGTCGACGCCCCAGATCGTCGTCTTGGGCACCCAGCCCTTTTCCCCGCCGCCCGAGACCCGGCACCAGTCGATGCTGCATTCGTGCAGCCGGACGATGGCGCCGGCCTCGGCCCGCGCCACCACCTCGGCGCGCGGCTCGGGGCGGGCCAGCAGGTCCAGCATGTCCTTGGTCACGATGGCGGTGCGCACGCCCGACAGCAGCGAATAATGCACCCAGCCGCCGGCGCCGTCCTGGTCCTCGACCCGGCGCCAATGGCCGAACTCGGCCACCACGCGCAAGGGCATGCCGGCATGGCGGAACACCCAGTCGATGCGATGCGACAGGCTGGGGCCGCGCCGGGCGTTGCCCTCGCCCCCCTTCAGGCTGACATAGCGCGGCAGCGGCAGGTTGGTGACAGAGCCGCGATTCGGGTCGCGCCGGCCGTCCTGGTGGCGGCTGATCGTCGCATCGGCGGACAGGCCGGGGATCTGCTTGGCGTCCAGCGTTTCGCCCGGATCGGTGGTTTGCGCCAGCGCCGCCGATCCCAAGCACGCCACCGTCGCCAGTATCGCGGCGCCAAGCCAGACCTGTCCTTGCTTCATCTGCCCGTCCTGCTTTTTCGGGGTCTTGTGCCTGCCCCGCATCGCGGGCACTTTGCCAAAAGCCGCCCGGCTTTGGAAGAGAGGAGCGACCATGCCCGCCGTTCATGCGACCGATCCGACCCGCTCGCGCCTTAAAGTTACCGTGACCCGGCGGCTGCCCGAGGCGGTCGAGACCCGGATGTCCGAGCTTTTCGACGTTTCGCTGAATGCCGACGACCACCGGATGAGTCGCGAGGAACTGGTGGCCGCCATGCGCGTCTCGGACGTGCTGGTGCCGACGATCACCGATCAGATCGACGCGGCCATGCTGGCCCAGGCCGGCGACAAGCTGAAGCTGATCGCCAATTACGGCGCGGGCGTGGACCATGTCGACGTGCATTCCGCCCGCCAGCGCGGCATCCTGGTCAGCAACACGCCGGGTGTGGTGACCGAGGACACCGCGGATGTGGTCATGGCGCTGATCCTGGGCGTCACCCGCCGCCTGCCCGAGGGCATGGCCGAGATGCAGGCCGGCCGCTGGCACGGCTGGTCGCCGACCGCGCATCTGGGCGGGCGGCTGGGCGGGCGGCGCCTTGGCATCCTGGGCATGGGCCGCATCGGCCAGGCGGTGGCGCGGCGGGCGAATGTCTTCGGCATGCAGGTGCATTACCACAACCGCCGCCGCCTGCGCCCCGAGATCGAGGCCGAGTTGCAGGCGACCTATTGGGAAAGCCTGGACCAGATGCTGGCGCGCATGGACATCGTCTCGGTGAACGCGCCGCATACCCCCTCGACCTTCCACCTGCTGAACGCGCGGCGGCTGAAGCTGATGAAGCCCTCGGCCGTGATCATCAACACCTCGCGCGGCGAGGTGATCGACGAGAATGCCTTGACCCGGATGCTGCGCGCGGGCGAGATCGCCGGCGCCGGCCTTGACGTCTTCGAGCATGGGCACGAGATCAACCCCCGCCTGCGCGAATTGCCCAATGTCGTGCTGCTGCCGCATATGGGCTCGGCCACGATCGAGGGGCGGGTCGAGATGGGTGAAAAAGTCATCATCAATATCAAGACTTTCGCCGATGGCCACCGGCCACCGGACCTGGTGGTGCCCTCGATGCTGTGACCCTGGCGCCCCGGTTTTCCGGGGCGTTTTGGCCTGACGGCCCGGATGTCTCATGTCGTTTCCTTGCCAGGATCGTGTCGCGGGGAACGGCAGTGCCGCGCGTCGTTCCGGCATTTGATCGGCGGGGAAGCCGGGGCAGGGGCTCGCCGTGAAAACCCCCGTGCTGGCCCTTGGGGTCGGAGGCGGTGCCGTGGGCTGCAGCATCGCGCTGCACCTGGCCCGCGCGGGGTGACGCTGCCGGTCGAGCGCGACGTGTTGACGGCCGATGCGCAATATTGCGCCGGGCATGTGCCCCGTCCGCGCCATCTGCGTTGCCTGTATGGGCGAATTGGGATCTGGCCGCGTTCGGCGGCCGTCCCCGGGAGCGGCGGGTCGCGAAAGGCATGGGCTGGAGGGGGTCGGCGGGTGCAGAACTGGCCGCGGGAGGAAAGGGGCTATCGCGCCTCGGCCGCGATGCGGTGCCGCTCCGGGCTGGACCGCTTCGTCGATCTGGAGAAGGCGTTCAACTGAGCAGGCGATGCCTGCAGGGGCTATCCGCCGCAAAGAGGTGATCCGGCTGAGCGGCCGCCTGACGCCTAACGCTGGGGCGCCAGGCGCCTTATGCGGCCGGCGAAAGGGTCGGGCGGCGGGTCGCGGGCCTTTGGCAAGTCCCTCGGCCTGGGCTATGTTCGCCCGGACCTGGCCCAGCCGGGCACGAGGCTGAAGCTGCGCATGCCGCGCGCTGTGGAAGGCGGTCGTGATCGGGGACCGCTCCTATGGCCCGGAAAACAAGGCGATTCGTGTCGACGGCTGACCTGTTCTGCAGCCATGGCCTGCGACGGCCAGGCCGGCCCATCTAGCGCAGCTCGGCCAGCCGCCGCTCCAGATCGTCCCGCAGCGCCACTCGCTCCTCGGGCGAAAGGAAAGCGCCCAGCTCGACCTCGCGCTGGCCGTCGGTCAGCACCAGGTAATCCTCGACCGGGCCGTTCTGGCGCAGGGCGGTGCGCACCCAATAGGGGTTGGTCTGCCAGATGCGGTCCGGCCGTCCGGGATCGCTGCGGGTCAGGATCAGGCGGTCGCGTCCGACCAGCATCACCTCATGCGCCGCGCCATAGCTGCGCGCGATGCCCTGCCATAGCCCCCAGACCGCCAGGGCGGCAAAGGGCAGGAGCCCCCAAAGCACCTTCGATCCGACCACTGCCAGCAGGGGCAGCGCCAGTCCCGCGGCGGCCAGCCCGATGACCCAGACGAAGCCCTGCCGGGACAGTGAGCGGTGCGGCCAGATCTCGAGCCGAAAGCAGACGGCCCCGGATTGCTCCGGGGCCGCGTCATGCCATGCGTAGGGCATCGTTCAATGCGCGGGATCAATGCGCCTGGGCGCGATCCCAGTCCTC
>NZ_VCBQ01000151.1:0-8585 GCF_006386455.1 Paracoccus sp. FO-3
CGCCTCGAAGACCAGCGTGGCGTCCAGGCGCGTGAGCCCGGTGCCGCCATGCTCCTCGCCGACATAGACCCCGCCCAGGCCCAGTTCGGCCGCCTGCGCCCACAAGGCGCGCGGGATGGTGCCAGCCTCTTCCNCTCGGCCGCGCCGAAATCCCGCGCCAAAGCGAAAATCGCCCCCTGTTCCTCGGTCAATCCGAAATCCATCTCATCCCCCATATCGTCGTGTTTCCCGGCCGGCCGGCGGGCGAGCCTCGCCTTAGCGCGAGGCCTCCATCTCGTTGGGCGCCGTCGCCATTGCCGGCGCCAGCTCGACCCGGCCGCGATCCAGCACGATCACCTCGCGCTCGGCCACCCGCGACCGGAAGCGAATCTCGCCGCCGCCAAGATCGAAGATTTCGGTCTGGATGGTTTCTCCGGGATAGACCGGGCTCGAAAAGCGCAGGGACATGTGCCGCAGCCGTTCGGGCGCGCCGGGGCAAAGCACAGAGATCAGCGCCCGGCAGGCAATGCCCATGGTGCATAGCCCGTGCAGGATCGGCCGATCGAAACCGGCCTGCCGCGCCAGTTCCGGGCTGGCATGCAACGGGTTCAGGTCGCCGCTGAGCCGATAGAGCAGCGCCTGCTGCGGCAGGGTGGCATGGCTCAGGACATGATCCGGCGCGCGCGCTGGCAGGGGCGCCAGCGGCGGCTCGGGCGCGCCGAACATGCCGCATCCGCCATCGCCGCGCAGCATGTAGGTCGAGCTGACGCGGGCAGCGGGCCGGCCTTCGGCATCGGTCAAGGTCTTGCGCAAATAGAGCCATGCGCCCTGTGCCGCGCCGCCGTCGACGACGCCGGTGACGCGATATTTCGCGCTGACCTCGCCCTCGGGCGGCAGGGGGTGCAGGATGTCGAAGCGCTGCTCGGCATGCAGCAGCTTCTGCCAGCCCAGCCGCAGTTCCGGGCGTTTCACCCACATGCCGGGATGCGCCAGGATGTTGACCATCGAGGGAACGGCGCGCAGATCCTCCTCATAAGTGAAGCGCAATTCGTCCTGGCTCAGCGGGTCGCTGCCGAAGCCGATGCCGAGCGCGTAAAGGATGCTATCCTTGCTCGAGTAGCTTTGCCGGGTCTCGTCGAACCGGAAGCGGCGCAATACTTCAATATCCATTCTTCTCTCGTCACTTGCCCCGGCGGGCCAAGTAATCGGCGCTCGCCTCCAGGAAGGCGCGGCAATGCGCATCATCATCGTAGTAACAGTCTTCGCCGCGCTGACGCGACAGCACGTAGAATACCGCAGTTTTCCAGGCCACGAAGGCGGCGAACCAGTCCAGATCGGCCAGAGCCCGGCCTGTGCGTTCGCCGTAGCGGGACAGCAGATCCGGGATCGCCGGGAATTCCGCCTGGTAGAGCGCCCGGCCGAGATCCTGCAACGGCGTGCGTGCGACCCCCGGCGCGGGATAGGCGATCATGAAATAGCCCAGGTCCAGCCGCGGGTCGCCAATGGTGCTGAGCTCCCAGTCCAGCACCGTCGCCAGCCGGGGCGGAAGCTCGGCCGCCCACATCAGGTTGCCCAGCCGGAAATCGCTGTGGACCACGCATTGCCGGACCGCATCGGGAACGCTTTCGTCCAGGCGCCCGGCCATGGCGCGCAGGGCCTCGCCTTCGTGGCCGGCAAGATCGGCAATCAGGCCGCGCAGCATGGCGAAGTGCTGGCGGTTGGCTTCGGGCTCGTCCAGCGGGCGCGCGGTGATCCGGGCGGCGTCGATGCCATGCAGATCGGCAAGCGCGTCGATCATCGCATGGGCCATGCCGCGGGGATCCTGCCGCAATGGCTCGGGCAAGTCGCCCGAGATCACGATGCCGGGCACATGTTTCATCACGTAGAGCGGCACATCCAGCGCCTCGCCCGCCGCGGCCATCGCCAGGATCCGGGGCGCCAGGACGCCCGCGGTGTTGAGCTTGGCGATATGGCGCGCCTCGCGCAGCACATCCGGCGCATTGGCGCGAATCACGGGCTGGTGACGCACGATCAGCCGCGAATCGTCCATCTCGACCAGCGAGGTTATGTTGGAGTGCCCCTCGCCGATGATTCGCACCTCTGGCCGGCCGCCTTGCGGCGCCAGTCCCCGGGCCTTGAGCCAGGAGATCAGCCGATCCGTGTCGGCTTCGGTCCAACTCCACTCCATGTCGTCGTCCTGTCTGCAGGTTTGCGCGCCTGCCCGGGCCGGGCCGGCATGATACTTTGACTGCTGGCATATTATAATGCAAAGAACATAGTTCAAGATAAATGTTATGCTTGCGTATCGTATGCATTAGTGCATATTTACAGTGCACGGGAGGAAAAGGCATGGCGAACAGATCTATCCACAGCACCGGCGCTTACCTGCCATTGCTGCGATTCGAGCGGAGGGCGGCGCGAGCCGAACTGGCCTGGTCGGGCTTGGGCGGGAACGGCAAGGGCCGCCGCGCGGTCGCGGGCTGGGACGAAGACGCCTTGACCCAGGCGGTCGAGGCGGCGCGCGAGGCGCTTGCCCAGGCGCAGGGCGCGATCGCGAGGGTGGTGTTCGCCTCGACCTCCTCGGCCTTTTCCGACCGCTCGCAGGCGGTGATCATGGCTGATGCGCTGAACATCGCCCGCGACGCAGAGACGGCCGACCTGGCCAACTGCCGCCGGTCGGCCGTCTCTGCGCTGCTGCGTGCGTTGCGCGGCGCGCCGGGGACCGAACTGATCGCCGCAGGGGAAAGGCGCCTGACCCAGCCCGGCAGCGCGGGGCATCTGTCCTGGGGCGACGGCGCCGCGGCGGCGGTCGTCGGCGACGGTCCGGGCCTGGCGCGCTTGCTGGGGGCGGGCCGGGTCAACCTGGACCTGCTCGACAGCTATACCTCGGTTGCGCGCGGCTTGCCCTATGCCGCCGAGGAGCGTTTCTCGCGCGATTCCATGGTATCCGAGGCGCTGATCCCCGCCGCACAGGCGGCGCTGGCCGAGGCGGGGCTGCGCGGCGAAGATGTCGCGCTGGCCGTGATGCCCGAGGCCGTGTCGGGGCTTTATGCCGCGGCGGCGCGCAAGCTTGGCATGACGGCGCCGAACGTCATCGACCGGCTGGCCCCCGAGGCTGGCGAACTGGGCACCGCCGCGCCGCTGTTCGGGCTCGCGCTGGCGCTGGAGCAGGCCGAGCCGGGCCAGATCGTGCTGCTGGCGGGATGCGGCAACGGCTGCGACGTGCTGGTGCTGGAGGTGACCGCAAAGACCCACAATCGCCCGGCGCACCAAGCGCTGGACGAGGGTGTGCCCTTGACCAGCTATTCCCGCCTGCTGTCCCTGACCGGCGGCATCGAGCTGGACTGGGGCCCGCGCGCCGAGGTGAACCAGAAGGTTTCCGCCAGCGTGCTGGCCCGTCACGGGCGCGAGATGCACGGATTCGTCGGCGGCCGCGATCAAGGCGGCAACGTGCAATTCCCCAAGACGCCGATGCCGGTCAACCCGGCCTTGGCCGAGCCCGGCGTCTATGAGGATGTCATCCTGCGCGACGAACCCGCCCGCGTGGTCTCGATCACCGCCGATCGGCTGAACTTCACCCCCGATCCGCCCTTCTATTTCGGCCTGGTGCAGTTCGAGAACGGCGCGCGCGTGGTGATGGAGCATTGCGACGTCGAGGGCCAGGCGCAGCAGGTCGGCGCCCCCTTGCGGATGCGCTTCCGCATCAAGGCCATCGACCGGCAGCGCCAGTTCCGCAGCTATTTCTGGAAGGCTGCGCCGCTGGCGCGTCCGCAGCTTGCAGCAAAGGAGTAACCCCATGGCACAAGGTATCCGCGACAAGGCTGTCATCCTCGGCATGGGCTGCACCCGCTTTGGCGAGCGCTGGGACATGAGCTCGGACATGCTGATGGCCGAAGCCTTCGAGGAGGCGCTGACCGATGCCGGCATCGCGCGCGACCAGATCGGCGCGGCCTGGCTCGGCTCGGCCCTGGACGACGTGAACGTCGGCAACTCGGCCATTCCGCTGGCCACGGCGCTGCGGCTGCCGCCGATGCCGGTCACCCGGGTCGAGAACATGTGCGCGACCGGGACCGAGGCGCTGCGGGCCGCGACCTATGCCGTCGCCTCGGGCGCGGTGGACATCGCCCTGGCGCTGGGGGTCGAGAAGCTGAAGGATACCGGCTTTGGCGGCCTGCCGATCCGCACCAAGGGATCGGTCAACGACCTGTGGATGCCCTATGGCTCGGCGCCGGGCACCTTCGCGCAACTGGCCGGGGCCTATGCGGCGCGCCACGGCATCGACGCGGGCGACCTGAAGCGCGCGATGGCGCATGTGTCGTGGAAGTCGCACCAGAACGGCGTCCATGCCGAAAAGGCCCACCTGCGCAAGGCGGTCACGATGGAGACGATCCTGAATGCGCCGATGGTCGCCGACCCCCTGGGGCTTTTCGACTGCTGCGGCGTGTCGGACGGTGCGGCGGCCGCGATCATCTGCACGCCCGAAATCGCCCGCAGCCTGTCGAAGGACGCGCTGGTCTCGGTCAAGTCGGTGCAGGTCTGCGCCTCGAACGGCTGGGAGATGCAATATGGCGAATGGGACGGCTCTTATGTCCGCAACACCCGCATCGCCGCCGGCCGCGCCTATGACGAGGCGGGTATCACCCCCGCCGATCTGGGCCTGACCGAGGTCCATGACTGCTTCTCGATCACCGAACTGGTGACGATGGAGGATCTGGGCCTGTCGCAGGACGGACGCGCGGTGTTCGACGTGCTGGATGGCGCCTTTGACGCGACCGGCCGGCTGCCCAGCCAGATCGACGGCGGGCTGAAATGCTTCGGCCATCCGGTCGGGGCTTCGGGCCTGCGCATGGCCTATGAGGTCTATACCCAGCTGAAGGGCCGCGCCGGCGCGCGCCAGCTTGCGAATATCGACTTTGGCCTGACGCACAACCTGGGCGGCCAGCCGTCGAACTCGGTCGCGGCGGTGTCTGTGCTGGGCCGGCTGCAATAACGGAGGAAAACGCATGGCAGGCAAGTATTACGAAGAGCTGGAGGCCGGCCACGTCATCCGCCATGACGTGCGCCGCACGGTCACCGACTGGGATAACATGCAGTTCTCGACGATGACCATGAATCCCGCGGCGATCCATATCGACCACGAATATTGCAAGACGACCGAGTTCGGCAAACCGCTGGTCAACAGCGTCTTCACGCTGGGGCTGGTGGTGGGCCTGTCGGTCGGCGATACCACGCTGGGCACCACGGTCGGCAACCTGGGCTGGGAGGAAGTCAAGTTCCCCAGGCCGGTCTTCGCCGGCGACACCATCCGCGCCGAAACCGAGGTGATTGCCAAGCGGGAATCGAAGTCGCGCCCGACGCAGGGTATCGTCACCTTCCTGCATCGCGGCCTGAACCAGCGCGACGAGGTGGTCTGCGAATGCAGGCGCCTTGCCCTGATGATGAAGCGCCCGTCATGAGACTGACATCGCTGCTTTTCGTTCCCGCCGACAGCGAGAAGAAATACCGCAAGGCGCGCGAGACGGCGGCCGACGGGCTGATCCTCGACCTCGAGGACAGCGTGGCGCCGCCCAACAAGGATGCCGCGCGCGCCATGGTGGCCGGCTGGCTGGACGAAGGGCCGAAAGGCCCCGCGCTGTGGGTTCGCGTCAACGCGCTGGACAGCGGCCTGACGCTGGCCGACCTGGCGGCGGTGGTGCGGCCGGGGCTGGCGGGGATCATGCTGCCCAAGGCCAACGGCGGGCAGGACGTGCTGCGCCTGGGCCATTACCTCGACGCGCTGGAGGCCCGCGCCGGCCTGCCGGCCGGGGCGATCCGCATCATCGTCGTGGCGACCGAGACCGGCCCGGCGATGTTCAACCTCGGCTCCTATGCGCCGGCGCATCCGCGGCTCGCGGCCCTGACCTGGGGCGCCGAGGATCTGTCGGCGGTCGTCGGCGCGACCTCGAACAAGGGCGCCGACGGCGACTGGTCGCAGCCCTATCAACTGGCGCGCAGCCTATGCCTGATGGCGGCGGCTGCTGCCGAGGTTCCGGCGCTGGACACGCTCTATGCCGATTTCCGCAACGAAACCGGGTTGATCGATGCCTGCGGGGTTTCGCGTCGCGACGGTTTCGCCGGCCGGCTCGCCATCCACCCGGCCCAGGTCGATCCGATCAACCGCGCCTTTGCCCCCTCGGACGCGGATCTGGCGTTGGCCGCCCGCATCGTGGCGGCATTCGATGCCGACCCCGGCCTCGGCACGATCGGCATCGACGGCAAGATGTACGACATCCCCCATCTGAAGCAGGCGCGGCGCACCCTCGCCAGTGTGCAGGAAGGATAACCATGTCCCAGACGACCAACCAATCCGCCGAGGAACTGGCCGAAACCCGCGCCGCGATCCGCGAGGGCGTGCGCGCCGTCGCCTCGCGCTTCGACGCCGACTACTGGCTCGCGCGCGACGAGGACGGGGTGTTTCCGCGCGAATACCACCGCGCCATGGCCGATGCCGGCTGGCTGGGCATCACCATGCCCGAGGAATACGGCGGCGCCGGCCTTGGCGTGACCGAGGCCGCGATCATGATGCACGAGGTCGCCAGCCACGGCGGCGGCATGGCCGCGACCTCGTCGGTGCATATCAACCTGTTCGGGCCGCACCCGATCGTCGTTCACGGTACGCATGAGCAGAAATCCGAATGGATTCCCCGGCTAATCTCGGGCTCGGACCAGGTCGCCTTCGGCTTTACCGAACCGGACGCCGGCCTGAACACCACCCGCATCAAGACCTTTGCCGAGAAGGTGCCGGGCGGCTATCGCGTGCGCGGTCAGAAGGTCTGGACCTCGACCGGCCAGGTCGCCAACAAGATCATGCTGCTGACGCGCACCACGAAATTCGAGGATTGCAAGCGTCCGACCGACGGCATCACCATCTTCTATACCGACCTCGACCGCAGCAAGATCGACGTGCAGCGCATCCCCAAGATGGGCCGCAAGGCGGTGGATTCCAACGCGATCTTCATCGACGACCTCTTCGTGCCCCACGAGCACCGCATCGGCGACGAGGGCCGGGGCTTCAGCTACATCCTCGACAGCCTCAACCCCGAGCGGGTGCTGATCGCGGTCGAGGCCATCGGCATCGGCCAGGACGCGCTGCGCCGCGCCACGCAATACGCCAAGGAGCGGGTGGTCTTCGACCGGCCGATCGGCCAGAACCAGGGCATCCAGCACCCCTTGGCCGAACGCTGGATGTATCTGGAAGCCGCCTGGCTGATGGCGATGAAGGCGGCCGAGCTTTACGACGCCGGCAAGCCCTGCGGCGCCGAGGCGAACACCGCCAAGTTCCTGGGCGCGCGCGCCGGTTACGAGGCCTGCGAAAGGGCCATCTTCACGATGGGCGGCTTTGGCTATGCCAAGGAATACCATGTCGAGCGGCTGTTCCGCGAGGTGGCGGTGACACGCATCGCGCCGATCACCGAACAGCTGATCGCCAGCTTCATCGCCGAGAAGGTTCTCGGCCTGCCGAAATCCTACTGAAAGGCTGTTTTCATGACCAAGGCAATGGAAGGCAAGGTCGTCCTGGTAACCGGCGCGGGCCGCGGCGTCGGGCGCGGCATTGCGCTGGACATGGCGCGAGCCGGGGCCGCCGTGGTGGTCAACGATCTGGGCGTGGCGCTGAGCGGCGCCTCGGAAACCGGGCTGAGCCCGGCGCAGGAGGTGGTGGCCGAGATCGAGGCCCTGGGCGGTCGGGCCATCGCCGACGGCCATTCCGTCGCGGACTGGGACGGCGCCCAGGCGATGGTGCAGGCGGCGCTGGACAGTTTCGGGCGCATCGACGCGGTGGTCAACAATGCGGGCAACCTGCGCGACGTGCTGTTCCACCGCATGTCCGAAGAGGAGTTCGATTCTGTCATCGCGGTGCATCTGAAGGGCACCTTCAACGTCAGCCGCGCCGCCGCGCCGCATTTCAAGGAACAGGGCTCGGGCGCCTATGTGCATATGAGCTCGACCTCGGGCCTGATCGGCAATTTGGGGCAGGTCAACTATACCGCCGCCAAGCTGGGCATCGCCGGCCTGTCCAAGGCCATCGCCATCGACATGCAGCGTTTCGGCGTGCGCTCGAACGCGGTCGCGCCCTTCGCCTGGACGCGCATGGTCTCGTCGATCCCCGACGAGACGCCCGAGCAGAAGAAGCGCGTCGAAGGCCTCAAGAAGCTGGTCGCGGAAAAGATCGCGCCCTTCGTCGTAGCGCTGGCCTCGGACGCGGGCAAGGAGGTGACGGGCCAGATCTTCGGCGTGCGCAACAACGAGATCTACCTGTTCTCGCAGCCGCGTCCGATCCGCACCGCGCATACCTCGGATGGCTGGACGCCGGAAACCGTGGCCGAGCGGGTCTTCCCCATGTTCCGCAACGATTTCTATCCGCTGCACAAATCGGGTGACGTCTTCACCTGGGATCCGGTCTGAACAGACCGGAGGGTTCTAATCGGGGCGCCATCTCTCGCCAAGACTGGCCCCGCCAACAACGGGAGGGATGCATGAAGAAGATCTATGCGAGCGCGGATGCCGCTCTGGACGGCCTGCTGAAGGACGGGATGCTGATCGCGGCCGGGGGTTTCGGGCTTTGCGGC